>CAZEJZ010000143.1:0-6939 GCA_964512415.1 uncultured Opitutaceae bacterium | reverse complement strand
GGGAACGGCGGCCCCGCGTGTACTGGGAAGTCTTTGATGCGCCCCTGATGACGGCGGGGCGGGGCAGCATGCTCGGGCGGCTGATCGAATTGGCCGGAGGCGAGAACCTCTTTGCCGACCTCCGCGAAGAGTATCCACAAATTGGAACAGAAGCGGTGGTCACGCGGGATCCGCAAGTGATCCTCGGTGCGGACATGGCGGCGACCGGGGCGGGGGCGTTGACTGTTGAACGCCTGCGGGAACGGCCCGGCTGGGCGGGTTTGACGGCGGTGCGGACGGGGCGCGTGGTGGCGTTGCCGGCGGATCCCGTGTCGCGGCCCGGCCCCCGCCTCGTCGATGCATTGGAGCAGGTCGAAGCGCTCCTGCGGGCGGACGTTGGCGGTTTCGCGCCGGGGGAGGCGAAACGATGAAAGACGAGACGGAGTCGGGAAGTCCCGGCCGGGCGGCGCACGCCGCGTCCGGTGCGGCGGGGCGTGGGCTGATCGTGCTCGGCGCGATCCTCCTCGTGAGTGCGTGGGCGAGCCTCAGTGCGGGATCGCGGATCCTCACGCCGCTGGAGGTGTGGCGGGCGCTGGTGGGTGACGCGGGAGGTGATCCCCTGACCCGGGTCATCGTGTGGGAGCTGCGCCTGCCCCGCACCCTGCTGGCGGCGATGGTGGGGGCGGCGCTGGCGATGGCCGGGGCGGCGTTCCAGGCCCTCTTCCGGAATGCGCTCGCGGACCCCTACATCATTGGGGCCTCGAGCGGGGCGGCGCTTGGGGCGACCCTGGCGATGACGCTGGGCTGGTCGGTCGGAATGGCCGGATTCGGGCCGCTGCCCCTGGCGGCGTTCGTGGGGGCGCTGGGTGCGGTGCTCGTCACCCTCCTGCTTGCGGAAGGGGCGGGTGCGGAGGCGGGATCGGTGGCGTCGCTCCTCTTGGCTGGGACGGCCCTGGGGGCGATGCTCTCGGCGGCGGTCTCGTTCCTGCTCGTGTGGCGGGACCAGCCCTGGTTCCAGGTCTTCAACTGGCTTCTTGGCAGCTTCTCGGGGCGCACGTGGGTGCAGGTGCACGTGGGTTGGCCGTACCTTGCCGTGAGTGCGTTGGCGCTGTGGCTGGCGTCGCGGCCGCTGGATGCACTGGCGGGTGGGGATGCGGTGGCGCAGAGCCTCGGGTTGGCGGTACGGCCGGCGCGTCTGGCGGTGATTGCGGCGGCGACGCTGGCGGTCGCCGTGGCGGTGGCGGTGAGCGGCATCATTGGCTTCGTTGGATTGATTGCGCCGCATGCGGCCCGGCGACTGTTCGGGGCGGGACATCGCCGCCTCCTGCCCGCGAGCGGGTTGCTTGGGGCGATCCTGCTCGTGTGGGCGGACGTTGGAGCGCGCACGGTGCTCGCGCCGGTGGAGATCCCGGTGGGCATCCTGACCGCGGTGATTGGCGGTCCGTTCTTTCTGGTGCTGCTGCGCCGGCGTGGGGGACGCATCGCATGAGTGCCGTGTTGCGCGTGGCGGAACTCGCGTGCGGGTACGGCGAGACGCGGATCCTGTCCGGCCTCTCGCTCGACGTTGCGCCGGGCGAAGTGCTCGCGCTGATCGGCCCGAACGGCTCGGGCAAGACGACGCTCCTGCACACGCTCGCGGGCCTCTTGCCGCCGCAGGCCGGGGACGTCGCGTGGGACGGACGATCGCTGCTTGCGATGGGGCGGCGGGAGCGGGCGCGCGTGGTGGCCCTGGCGCCGCAGCGGGCGGAGGAGGCGGCGTGGCCGCTGACGGTGCGGGGGGCGGTGGCGTTGGGGCGGGCGCCGCATCGCGGGTGGTTCCGTCCCCTGACGGCGGCGGATGACGCCGTGGTGGAGCGGGCGATGGAGCGCCTTGGGGTGGCGGATTTGTCCCAGCGCCTCCTGCCGACCCTCTCCGGCGGTGAACTCCGCCGTGTGCTGCTCGCTCGGGCGCTGGCGCAGAGCCCACGCGTGTTGCTGCTGGATGAACCCGCGAGCTTCCTCGACCTCCATTATCAAGCGGAACTCCTCGGGATCGTGCGACACCTGGCCCTTGAGGAGCGCGTGGCGGTGGTGCTTACCGTGCACGACCTCGCGCTGGTCGCGGCGGTGGCGGACCGCGTCGCGCTGCTGGCCGACGGGCGGCTGCGGGGCGTCGGCACGCCCGGGGAGATTCTGTCCGCCGAGCGACTCGTGCCCGTGTTCGGACCGCACCTCGAAGTCCTGGCGCACCCCCGCAGCGGCGGGCCCCTGGTGCTCCCGCGGCTGCCTGGAGTGCGGTGAACCGGGGCTAGATCCAGTTTCTCCGGCGGAGGTAGAACAGGATTGCGACGGTGCCGCTGAGCGTGAGTGCCCAGGCGCCGAGGTAGCCGAAGCGCGAAGAGAGCTCGGGCATGCGCTCGAAGTTCATGCCCCACCAACTGCTGACCAGCGTGACCGGGATGGTGAGCGCGGTGATGGCGGTGATCACCCGGATGCCGGTGTTGGCCTCGTGGTTGGATTTGTTCAGGTAGACGCGGAACGAGAGGATGAGCTGATCGGCCCAGGCGCTGGCCTGCGTCTCGATCCGGCTGAGATCCTCCGTGAGATCGCGCAGGTACGGCACGATGACCGGGCGGATGAGCTTGATCGTGCCGCTGGAGAGCGACGCGGCGATTTCCCGCTGCGGGCGGACGATTTGCCGCAGTGCGGAGAACCGCTTCCGCAGACCCGCGACGCGGGGGAACAGCTTGGCGGCGGGCATGTCGCGGAGCACGCCCTCCTCGATTTCCTCAAGCTCGCGGCGCAGCTCGGTGAGCACGGGCTGGTAGGCCTCGACCATGAGATCGAGCAGCGTGTGCGCGAAGCGATCCGGACCGCGGACGGGGGTGGATGGATTGCGCAGGCAGCGATCGATGGCCGTCTGCACGGGACGGAGCGGCTGGCGGTGGAAGCTGACGAGGAAATTTCGTCCGATGAACAGATCGATCTCGGTGGTGCTGAAGCGCTCGACCTGGACATCGTCGACCGCGTGCATGACGAGGTAGAGGTAGTCCTCGTACTCCTCGAGTTTCGGGAACGGGGAGTCGGTGACGCAGTCCTCGATGGCGAGCGGGTGGAAACCGAAGGTGGTCTCGAGGACCAGCTTGATCTCGTCGTCGGTGGGGGCGCAGAGATCGACCCAGAGCATGACCCCGGGCTCGTGGCGCAGCGCGGCGAGTGTGTCGGGCTGCACGTGATGTGCGGCGAGACGCGTGTCGCGGTAGACGAGCGTGGTGATCATGGCGGGTTTCGTGAACCGCAGGCGGGGTGGGTCAGATCCAGCGGCGGTGCTTGCACCAGCGCCACATCACGAACGTGAGGCAGACCGTGACGGCGGCGACGATGGGGTAGGCGTACGGTGAACGCAGCTCGGGGATGTTGCTGAAGTTCATGCCGTACCACGACGAGATGATGCTCGCGGGCAGGCTGATGGCGGTGAGGGCGGTGAGCGCCTTGATGCCCTCGTTGGCTTGGAAGCCGGATTTGTTGAGGAAGAGTTCGAACGAAATCAGCAGGCGATCGGCGAAGGAGGCGGCGGTCTCGTCAATGCGGATGAGATTGTCGCGCAAGTCGCGGAAGTAAGGCAGCATCACGGTGCGGATCATCTTGGATTCCCCGCGGGCGAGCCGGGAGATCATCTCGCGTTGCGGGCGGATGATCTCGCGCAAGTGGGCGATCTCGCCGCGCACCTCGATCAGCTGGTTGGTGAGGGTGGTGTTGCGGGGTGACAGCACCTGCTCCTCCAGCTCCTCCAGTTCGCCGCGCAGCTCGTCGGTGACGGGAATGAACAAATCGACCACGGCATCCATCAGCATGTGGGCGAGCCGATCGGGGCCCCGGGCGAGGACGCCGGTCGACTTGATGCAGCGCTCCTTGGTGGCGGCGATGGATTTGAGCGGGGCGACGTGGTAGGTGACGAGGAAGTCCTTGCCGAGGAACAGGTCGAGCTCGGTGGTGTTGAACTTTTCCGTCCGAGTGAAGTCGACCGCGTGGGTCACGAGGAAGAGGTAGTCGTCGTAATCCTCGGACTTGGGCAGCGAGTTCGGCGTGCGGCAGTCCTCGATGGCGAGCGGGTGGAATTGGAAAACGCCCTCCAGGATCTGCTTCACCTCCTCGGCGGTGGGGTTTTCGAGGTCCACCCACAGCGTGAGGCCCTTGTCGGCCCGCACGATGCGCAAGGCCTCCAGCTCGAGGTCGCGGCCGACGAGCTTTCCGTCGCTGAAGACGAACGAGTGGATCATGCGCGGAAGGATCGTGGAGGGCGGTCGGGCCGAGGCAAGCGCGGGCCGGTTCCGGAGGCGGACCCCGGGAGCGGCGAAAAAGGGGCGTCCGGGGCCTCCGACGGTGCGATTGAGGTGGACACGGTCGGATGCGTAACGCGTTGGAACGGAAAATGGTGAAACCGTTTGACGGTTTCCCCATTGCTCACTACCCGTAGTGGCCTCGTTTTTTGAGTCACACAACAGGTTGTGGTTGGCAAGGTGTGGATAACTTCCAACATCTTTTCATGGCCGGGCTACCTCCGGCCGCTGAAATGGGTCCTTTCGGGCCTTTTTCGGTCCGCAGCCTTTTTTTCGCCCTCTCACACCCTCCCACACCCCGGTTCTCACGATGCAAAAGTCATTCTCCGTCGGATCGAAGACATTCCTCCTGGATCAAGCGAAGGCCGAGGACGCCTTTGCCGCGAAGCGCGTCATCAACGGTCGTGAGACCATGACCTTCAACCTCCTGCCCCTGAAGTATCAATGGGCCTATGACCTGTATCGGAAGATGAAGGCGAACCATTGGGAGCCGGAGGACATCCCGATGGGCAAGGACATCGAGCAGTGGCGCGACCAGAAGCACGTCAGTGACGTTGAGCGCTGGATCATCCGGATGGGCATTGGCTACTTTTCGGCGGCGGAGGGAATTGTCGGCGACAACATCCAGCACGTGGTGCGGGAGTTGGTGACGGCGCCGGAGCTGAAGCTCGTGCTCGGGCGGCACGCGCACGAGGAGAACATCCATGCGGATTCGCTCCTGTACATGATCTCGTCGCTCGGCATCAACCCGCACGAGTGCGAGGCGATGTTCGAGGATGTGCAGACGATTGTGCGGAAGAACGAATTCGTGACCCGCATCTCGCGCGACCTGCGTCGTGACCTCGACCTCACGCGGTCCGAGAACAAGCGCCTCCTCGCGAAGAACATCTTCGTCTTCGGCCAGTGCATGGAAGGCACGCAGTTCTACGGCCTCTTCGGCATGGTGCTTTCGCTGTATCGGCAGAACAAGTTCCCGGGCATCGGGCAGATGTTCCGCTACACCCTGCGCGACGAGAGCAACCACATCGAAGTCTTCCGCAACCTCTTCATGGATTTGGTCGAGGAGAACCGCGAGATCTGGACGGCGGAATTCAAGGAGGAACTACGCTCCACGATGGCGGAGGCGGTGCAGTTGGAGAAGGAGTTCATCCGCGACTGCCTGCCGGTGAACGCGGTCGGCCTCGCGGTCGAGGAATTCCTCCTCTACATCGACTACATCGCGGACCGCCGCCTTGAGGGCGTCGGCCTCGCGCCGCTGAGCCCCGGCGTGAAGAACCCGCTGCCGTGGTTGGCCGAGATGATGGACATCAAGAAGGAGCAGAACTTCTTCGAAGGTCGCGTCACGGAGTACCAGAAGGCGTCGGCTCTGGAGGTCGCCCACGACGACGAACTCTGATCGCCACCGAATGGCATCAGTTGCTGGAACGAAGGGTACGACGAAGGACGTTCGGGTTTACTGAGAACGGGACTCACCACAACGGGTTGTGGTTCCGCGGAATGCGGGACCCCACCGATGGTGAATTTTTGCGATTCTTTAAGCGTTCAGCTTGACGCCTGTTTCGCTGCGCGACTGAGTTTTGCGCGTTCTTCGAAAGATCGACGGATGGTTCCCTGACGACGTTTTTCCTCCTCCTGCCGCCCACGCCATCTGTGCTTTTTCCCCACCGGTTTCGCTGTCGGTTGTTCTCTCTGCTGTTACCCCGCACCCTCTGATCCGCCCGTTTCGGCTGCCTCTCCTGATACCCCGCAGGACCCGGTTCCGCCGCCGCTCCTGCTTCGTCGTCTCTCGTTCCGTCCCTTTCCCTCCCGTCTTTACTGTTTCCCGCCCGTTTCGACCTCCTCCGGATGAATCCCTCCCTTTCGCACGACCTCGCGCTCAAGCGCACCGTTCACACCCCCGTTGAGAAGAAGCCGCACTTTGCGTGGCGTGACCTGGTGACAGGCGAGCAACTCGCGGTGCCCGCGATCACGCTCCTCTGCCCGCACGGTGAGGAGCGGTTCGATGCCAGCGAGGTTGCGGACACGCTGGGCAAGGCGTTGACGAACGTGCTGCTGGCGAAGGGGGAGCGGGACATCTTCACGGCGGAGAATCGCGCGTGGGTGGTGAACATCGTGCGCGAACTCGTGGGCACGCTGTCGGGCCAGGCCCGCCGTCAGTCGCCGCTGCGCCTGTCGCTCAGCGGCCTTTACGAGCTGATCGAGAAGACGCTGGTCGACAACAACGCCTACGACGTGGCGAAGAGCCTGCTCCTGAATCGCAGCCATAAGCTGGCGATCGAGCGTCCGTCGTCGGCCTCGAGCCACATCCGGGTCATCCGCCGCAACCACCAGGTGGTGCCGTTCGTCGAGCAGAAGATCGAGATCGCGGTGCGCAAGTCGTTCCTCTCGCTCCGGCGGGACTCGGCGCCGGCGGTGGCGATCACGCAGGCGGTGGCGGCGCGGGTGCACGCGTCGAAGCAGACCTTCGTCCACATCGAGGAGATTCAGGACATGGTGCAGGAGGAGTTGATGAAGGCGGGTCACTACAAGGTGGCCGAGGCCTACATCCTCTATCGGGCGGAGCGGGCGGTGACCCGCGATACCGGCGCCGCCACGGGCGCGCCCGCGGACGCCGGCGAGGCGCCGGCGGTCCCGGCGGCCG
>CAZEJZ010000142.1:0-6952 GCA_964512415.1 uncultured Opitutaceae bacterium | reverse complement strand
TAAACCCACGAGCTAAGCACCGCGCTCGGCGGGGCTCAAGTCCGGTGTGACCCTGCCGCGTGCTTGCTTCCGCGGCGTTCCGTCCCGACACTCCCTTGCCTCATGCACGAAGACCCGTCCGTCCGCCTCCAGAAATTCCTCGCCGACGCCGGCTTGTGCTCCCGGCGGGCCGCGGAGGCTCTCATCACGGCGGGAGAGGTGCGGGTGAACGGTCAACCCGCGACGATCGGTCAGCGGATCGATCCCGCGAAGGATCGCGTCGTCGCTCAGGGACGCGAGGTCCGCAACACGCCGCAAACCCGCATGACGCTGGCCGTCCACAAGCCCCGCGGCTTGGTCTGCTCCAACGACGACCCGCGCAATCCCGACACGATCTTCGATCTGCTGCCAAAGGAACTGCAGCGCCTGCGGTTTTTCTGCGCGGGACGCCTCGACAAGGACAGCGAAGGACTGGTGATCCTGACGACGGACGGTGATCTCGCCAACCGGTTGATGCACCCGCGCAACACCATTGTGAAGCGGTACCAGGTGCGCCTCGAGGACCCGTTCCCCGCGACCAAGCTCGCCACGCTGCGGCGCGGGGTGATCATCGAAGGGGAACGCCACAAGGTGGAGTACGCAGCCTTGCTGAATCCGCAACGCGACGGTTCGTCGGCCGACCTCGATGTCTGGATGCACCATGGCAAGAAGCGTGAAATCCGTCTGCTCTTTCTCGCCCTCGGATTCCCCGTTAAGCGCCTGCGCCGGTACCAGATCGGCGCATTTCCCCTCAAGGGCATTCCCCTGCGCGGCGGCAAGGCTCTCAATCCTCGCGAGATCGAGCTCCTGTTTTCGCTTCCGCGAAGCACCCCCGACACGGTAAAGTCGCCCCGCGACCGTCGCACTCCGCACTCTCTTTCCCCCCGCTCACCATGATCCGCTGGACTTCGCTTCGTTTCATTCCCGCAGCCCTGTTCGTTTCATCGATCCTTTCGGCTCTTCCCATCAGCGAGCCCACCCCGGTCCATGTGAAGCCCGATTCCGCGGCGCCGGCCTTCACCGTCCTGAAAGCGGGCAGCAACACCACTCTCGCGTCGCCGCAGCCCGCCAGTCTGCCCATCGGCTGGGCCGCCATCGAACTTGCCGGACCCCACGAAGTGTATGTCCAAAACAAGGACATTACCAAGTCGTTGGATGTGCGTCCAGGCGCCGAACTGCGGCAGGCGCCAAAGGCCGACGCGCCCATCCTCACCCTCGCCAACGCCGGGGAAACGCTCGACATCACCGGTCTCCACGGCCGGTGGACCCAGTTGAAACTCGCCCGCCCTCTGGTCGGCTACATCAAGGTAGCCTCCGCCACCCTGCCACTCGCCTCCACCCCGCGCCCGGCGACATCCGAGGTCGCGGCCGCCCCTGCTCCGCTCGCGCCGCCACCCGTGCGGGCGGCCGCCCAAGGCGCCACCCCCGGTGAGGCATCGACCGCCGTGAGCCTCGGCGACACCGGCGGAGACGCCGTGCCGCGAATCTTCCAAGGTCGCTTCATCTCCACCCGCAGCCCGTTCCGGCCGCGCCGCCCCTACGATTGGGCGCTGGCCGACGAGAGCGGTTCCCGCTTCGCGTACCTCGACGTTTCGCGCCTGCTGCAGACCGAACCCATCGAGAACTACGCCGGTCGCACCGTCGCGGTGCTCGGAGCCGCCCGCGCCCTGCCCGGAACCAAGGACTTTGTCATTGTCGTCGAGAGCCTCCAGCTCCGCTGATCCGGTACCGCTTTCCCTTCCATGGCCCTGATCGACGGCAACCACATCGCCGAAGCCATCATCGCGGAGCTCAAGGCCCAGGTCGCCGCGCAGCCGGGCCGAAAGCCATGCCTCGCCCTCGTCCGCGTCGGCGACGACCCCGCCTCCGTTTCCTACGTCAGAAAGAAGGAGAAGACGGCCGCCGAAATCGGGGTCGAGAGCCGGGTCATTCTCCCTCCCGTCACGATCTCCCAACACGAACTGGAAACGCTGATCGATGGCTTGAACGCGGATCCGGGGGTGGATGGCATCTTGGTCCAATCGCCCCTGCCACGACCGCTGAACGAGCTCGCCATTTTCCGGCGGGTATCACCCGAGAAGGACGTCGACGGCTTCCACACCGTAAATCTGGGCAAGCTCGCGCAAGACGATGACTCCGGATTCGTCTCCTGCACGCCTGCGGGAATCATGGAACTACTCGCCCGGAGCAAGGTGGACCTCGCCGGCCGACACGTCGTGGTGCTCGGGCGTTCGCTGATCGTCGGCAAGCCGGTGGCCCTTCTCGCCCTGCAGAAGCGGGCAGGAGCCAATGGCACGGTCACGATCTGCCATTCCGGCACTCAGGATCTTCCCGCGATCACGCGTCAGGCCGACGTGCTGATCGCCGCGATCGGTCGTCCGGAGTTTGTGACGGGTGAGATGGTCAAGCCCGGCGCCGTGGTCATCGATGTCGGCATCAACCGGGTGGCAGATGCTTCAAGGAAGACCGGCTATCGGCTCACCGGGGATGTCCACTTTGCCTCCGTCGAGCCCAAGGCGTCGCTGATCACGCCCGTGCCAGGCGGGGTGGGGCCGATGACGGTGGCCATGCTCATGCGCAACACGGTGAAAGCACACGCCTTGGCTAGGGGGAGACGCTGAAGGGCGTACGCGTAACTGCGGCCCCCTCCCCTGCGCCGAGACCTTGCGAGGCGCGGACTTTCCCCTTCTGCTAACGCACATGGGATCTGCCACGATTCTCGTCGTCGACGACCAACCGGTCAACGTCCAGATCCTCCGCAAGCGGCTGGAAAACGAGAGTCTCACGGTGATCGCCGCGCACTCAGGCGAGGCGGCGATCCACGCCGTCCGCGAGCATCGGCCGGACCTCATTCTGCTTGATGTCGTGATGCCCGAGTTGGACGGCATCGAAGTCTGCCGACGTCTCCAATCCATCGAGGAGAGCCGCTCCACTCCGATCATCTTCATCACCGCGCGGGACTCGAAGGAAGGCAAGATCGAGGGCCTCGGCGTCGGCGCGGTGGACTACATCACCCGTCCGATCGATCTCGACGAGACGACCGCCCGCGTCCTGAGCCATCTTCGCTTCGCCGCCATCAATCGCGAAGTGGTCGAACTGCAGCACCGATTGGCCGAGTCGCGCCGCGCCGCCACCATCGGAGCAGTGACGCAGGGAATCGCGCACAACCTCAACAATTTGCTCGGCATCGTGATCGGGTACCTCGACTTGATCCAGGCACAACCGGACGACAGGGAGAGCGTCCGCCGGAACGCCGACCAGGTGGAGCACGCGGTCCAGCGCATCGTCGCCATCATCAAGCAACTCAGCTCGCTGGCTGTGAGCACGCGATTTCCCACCACCCGACGCGCATTCGGCCCACTGATCGAGGGCGCCATCGCCCGTTTCCGCGCGGATTACCCGACTGCGGCGATCATTGACTGGCAGGACACCCTGCCCGGGCTTTCGATCGACACGCACGTTGAAGTCTTCGAGGACGCCGTGACCAAGATCCTGACGAATGCCTGGGAATCCTACGAAGGCCGCCCCGACGTCCCCCGCGTGATCCGCATTCGGGCCAGAACGGTGAACCAAACCGCCAAGGCAAGGGTCGTCATCCGCATCGAGGATCAGGGCCGGGGCATCGATCCAGACATCCGCGACCAGATGTTCGAGCCATTCGTCAGTTCCAAGCAGACGGTCGGGGTGGGCATGGGACTGACGGTGGCCCGACACGCCTTGCGCAGCTTGGGCGGGGATGTCACGTTGTCTGATCGTAACGGCGGCGGGGCCGTGGCCGAGATCCATCACCCCATTGAGTCTCTGCCGTCCCCGGCCTAACTCCCCCCTCGTCATGCCTCGCCTTTCCTTCATCGGTGCCGGACGAATGGCCTCGGCCATGGTGGATGGCCTGCTCGCGCAGGGCGTATGCAAACCCGAGGAGATCTGCTGCATCGGAGGGCACGGTCAGTCCGCCCAGCGCCTCGCCCAGCGCACCGGCATCCGTCAGGCCCCCGAACTGGCCGACGCGCTCGCCGGCGCCGATGTCGTGGTGCTGGCCTTCAAGCCCCAGCATCTCGCGGCGGCGGATCCCCGTCTGGCGGAATTGACCGCAGGAAAGGCGGTCGTGTCCGTGCTGGCAGCCAAGACGCTGGCCCGCCTCCACACCGTCTTCCCCCGGGCCCGGGCCTTGGTGCGCAGCATGCCCAATACGCCCGCCGCCATTGGAGCCGGCGTGACCGGCTGGTGCGCGCTGGGACCGCTGTCGGCGCCGGACCGGGCGCTGATCGTTTCGCTCTTGAGCGCGATCGGCCGCGAAATCGAGGTCCCGGAAGCACAGATCGACGCGCTCATGGCGGTGAGCGGGTGCGGGCCGGCCTTTGTCTTTGAGTTCACCGCCGCGCTCCGGGATGCGGGCGTCGCCGCCGGTCTGAGCCGCGACCAAGCTCAGTTGCTGGCCTTGGAGACCGTCCTCGGAGCGGCGAGGTTGATGGCCCGGACACAGGCGGAACCGGAGGATCTGCGGAACCAGGTGACCTCGCCCAACGGCACCACCTTCGCCGGCCTCCAGCGCATGGCGGCCCGCGATTTCCGTGGGATGATGAAGGAAACCGTGCTGGCCGCGAAGGCTCGCTCGGAAGAACTCAGCCGTGACAGCTGATCGGGCTGTTCCCCGGACTTGGAATCCCTCACGCTGCCCCGTCCATGAGTCCCCTTTCCGGACGAATCCTAGTCACCGGCGGCGCCGGCTTCATCGGGAGTGCCTTGGTCTGGGCTCTGAACCAGCGCGGGCTCTCGAACATCGTCATCACCGACCTGCTCGGCAGCGACGAGAAGTGGCGTAATCTGACTCCCCTGCGCTTCGCCGACTATCTCGAAGCGGGCGAGTTCCGGAAGCGACTCCGCGATAATCCAGCCAGCCTCGGGACGTTCTCCTGCGTCTTTCACCTCGGGGCCTGCTCCGCGACGACCGAGCGCAACGCCTCGTATCTGATCGACAACAACTTCGAGTACACCAAGGAACTCGCGCGCTGGGCCGTGAGCACCGGCGCCCGCTTCATCTACGCCTCCTCGGCTGCCACGTACGGTGACGGGTCGCGCGGAATGGATGATCGCCTCGCCGACCTGGGGCAACTCCGTCCGCTGAACATGTACGGATATTCGAAGCACCTCTTCGACCTCTGGGCCGACCGCGAAGGGCTCCTGAATCGCATCGTGGGCGTGAAATACTTCAACGTCTTTGGTCCCAACGAAGATCACAAGGGCGAGATGCGCTCGCTCGTCCACAAAGCCTTCCGGCAGATCCAGACCACTGGCGTGGTGCAACTCTTCCGGAGCCATCGTCCCGATTTCCGTGACGGCGAGCAGCAACGGGACTTCCTGTACGTCAAGGACGCGGTCGAAATGACCCTGCACTTTGCCGACCGGGCCCCGAAAGCGGGCGGGCTCTTCAATCTGGGATCAGGCGAGGCCAATACCTGGCTGACCCTCGCCCGCGCCCTCTTCGCTGCGCTGCAGCGCGAACCCCGGATCGAATTCATCGACATGCCGGAGGTCCTGCGCGGCAAATACCAGTATTTCACCCGAGCGGAGATCGGCAAGTTGCGCGAAAGCGGCTACGATCGCGCGATGACGCCCTTGGCGGACGCCGTTCGAGACTACGTTCAAGGTCACCTCGTGACCGACCGGCGCCTCGGGGAATAAATTTACCCGAAGCCTCTTGAGAAATCGCCCGGGCTCACCGCCCGGGGATTCTCATCCGAGTCCCCGGGCCCCGGAGCCTCAGGGGACCGCCTCGAGCTCGGCGGCGGTCCAAGGCTTGCTCCGGCCTGCGGTGGCCTGAGTGCGGACTGCGGCGACCTTGGCGGCGTCCACCGCGGGGGCCGCATTGCCCCATTCGCTGCGGATATAGGTCAACACATGGGCCAGCTTTTCGTCGGACCAATTGAAGCCGCTGCCGAGGCCGAATGCCGGCATCGCGCCATTGTAAGTGTTGCCCTTGACCTTGATCTCACCGACGAGCCCGTGGAGCACGATGCGGATCAAACGCTCGTCTGAGCCCGAGACCCACTCACTGGCGGCCAGGGGCGGGAACACACCCGCCACGCCCTGACCGTTCACTTGGTGACACGTGGCGCAGGCGCCCGGCTGGTTGTAGAGGCGCTTTCCGGCCGCGATGGGATCGACCGTGGCCACCGTGGCCGACTTGGCGGCGGTCTTGGGATCGAAGCGCTCATCGTAGACCAAGGGATCGATGCCACCCCGGTAGTGCACGAAGTAGATCGAACCCACGAAAATCAGGGAGGAAAGCAGGCCGAGGAGAAACAGCGGGAGCATCGAATACCCATCCTTCGGCTCGGGCTTATTGGCCGCGAGATCCGCATGGACATTCTGCAGGCTCGCGTCGGAGCCGTCACCCAACGGGCGAGTGGATTCCTGATCGTGGCTGCTCATTTTTTCTCTCCTTCCACGGCCTTGCCGCCGTGACTGTCGGTCTTGGCAACGTACACATTGGCCGCCTCCGGGTAGGCGTACGTGTCTTTCAGGTTCAACAAGTAGGCGACGAGCCGTTCAGCCCGGACCGTGGGAACAATTTCATGTCCCGCCGGCGGCTGGTGAGAGGCCGGCAGGAGCGACTGGATGGCCTTCGGAGAAGGCTCGCCCACGATCTTCCGGGTCTCGAACAGGAACCGGAACGGAGGCATCACCGAACCCGGGGAGGTGAGTTGCGGATCGTAGAGATGACGGTAATGCCACTCCCTCCCATCGCGGCCCTCTTGGCCATCCTTGCGTTGGCCGACATTGCGCAGATCGGGGCCAATCCGCTGCGAGCCGATCATGACGCGAGGCTCGAGCAGGTAATCACGGGCGACGCTATGGCGCTCGCCCCAGCCGCGCTTGTCGTCGATGCCAAAACCAGCCCGGCGCACCTGCTGCGTGTGGCAGGCAGCGCAAC
>CAZEJZ010000141.1:0-6988 GCA_964512415.1 uncultured Opitutaceae bacterium | reverse complement strand
GGCCCTGCATGGCCGCCATGCCCCACACCCAGAAAGTCGCCGCCCAGTACAAGGACCAAGGCGTGGTCGTGCTCGGCTCCTGCACCAGCGACACCCGCGGCGCGTTTGAGCGCTGGGTGCGCGCCAATCAGGAGAAGTACCCCGACATCCTCTGGACGCACGACGTCGCGGAGCGCGGCGAGAAGAACATTTCCCGCACGCTCTACGGCGTGGGCGGCATCCCGACGCAGTTCATCATCGATCGCGAAGGCAAGATCGTCGACATCGTCGGTGGCTACATGGAAGGCGAGGTCATCCTCGACGCCGCCCTCGCCAAGGCCGGAGTCAAGGTCGCCCCGGAAATCGTCGCCAAGGGCGCCGAGGACCTGAAGCGCCGCGCCGCGATGCGCGGCAACTGACGCGCCGCACGCTCAGCGCGGGGCAGGTGCACGTTCGAATCACCGGCGTTCCCCGCGTTGGGCAAGGCCGTCCTCGGTCGCGTGGGCTAAGGCTTCTCCGAAAGCTGATAGACCCCGATGAAGGCCTTCGGCACCACGGCGGCTGTGCGACAATTCTCACGCCTGAGCAGCGCGGCAGCCCAGCGTTCGACCTCGGCGCGCTCGACGCCGTCGATCAGGCCCTCCGCCAAGCCGAGGATCTGCTCGCGTTCCTCGGGGCGCTCCTGGGCACGGCTGAGGAGACTCACCAGAAAACCGTTCTCGCGGAACGAGCGCTGCAGCTGGCTCTTCAGAATGCCCCGCGATCCGATGAATTCCCCTTCTTGGATGCCTCCCGACGCGAGCTCGGCGCCGATCTGCTCCACGAGTCGGGCCACCCGCTCGGTATCCGCCGGATCGCAGTCGATCTGGGTCTGCAGCAACGCGAAGCCGGGAAAACCATCGAAGGCCGTCAGGCTCGCCGAGGGGGAGTAGGCCAGGCCCAGCCGCTCCCGGACTTCCGCGCGGACCCGGAGTTCGAGGACCTTCGTAAGAATCTCCAGCGCGGCCTGATCCCGGACCTGCCGGAGGTCGTTGGTGGGCCAAGTCCCGATGACCAGCCCGGTGTTCTGCTCGCCCGTGAATTCGATCCGCTCGAAGCCCGGTCTGGCGGTCACTTGCACCGGCTTGACCGGGCCCGCCGTCGTCTTCGCGGCCGCCCGCGCGGGCAGCGCGCCCAAGGTCCGTGCCACGGCCGCGACGGCCGCCTCCTCGGAGATGTCACCCACCACGGTCGCCTCCACGTAGCCGCGGGCCAGTGAAGGCTCCATCCAACGCCGCACGTCCTCCGCGCTCATCGCGATGTAGTCGAGCGGCGAGCCGGACGTGAACCGCGCATCGCCCCGGAACAGGCGGTCATTCAACGCCCGCATGCCATCACCCATCCCGCCGCTCCCGGCCATGCGGCCCATCGCCGCGTTCATGCGCTGCTCGGCGTGCGCGAGGCTGCTGAACCGCGGACGGTGCAGGATGTCCGCCACCACCCCGAGGAACGTCGTCACCTCCTCCGCCGGCACCGCCGCCCGAAACGCGAACGCATCGCGGTCGGCCACGTCGAAACCGAAGTCCAGGAAGCGCTGGCTCACCAGCGCGCGGAGGGTCTCCCCGCGCAGGTGTTCCGTGCCACTGGCCAGCACGGTGTTCAGCCCGAACTCCTTCAGCGCGGGCCTCGTGCCGGGCATTTCCAGCAGGCCTGATCCCACCCGCACCACGAGGTGCACGATGCCGGGTTCCTGCCGGCGCGACACGACGTTGAGGCGGACCTCATTGCGAAACCGGAGCAGGGCCGCCCCGACGCTGGGCAGCTCCGTCCGCTCCACCACCGCTCCCTCCGGCCCCCAGTTCGGCAGCCGATACGGCACGCGCTCCTCCGGAGGCCTCGGCGGCAGCGCCGCCACGCGACCGCGCCGGACCTTCGCCACCTCGTCGAGCACCTTCTGGGGCTTGAGCTCCACCCCCACGCCGCCCGACACGTGAAAGGCCATCGACCCCGGCACCCAGAGGCGCCGGAACACCTGCTGCGCGTCGGCCGGGCCAAAGGTCTCCAGCCATGCCGCCCGCCACGCCAGCGACTGCTCCAGACCGACGAACACCCGATGTTCCGTGATCGACTCCACCAACGCGTCCGCCAGGACCGTCGGGTCCAGCGTCGGCAATTGCTCCCGCATCAGACCGATCCGCCGCAGTTCCTCGCGACGCGCCTCCGCGAGTTCGGTCGCCGTAAAGCCCTGTTCCAAGGCACGGCGGACACTCGTGTCGATTGCCGTCAGCCCGCCCGACCACGCCGGTGCCGGGACCATTGCCCGCACCGTCGCCACGCCGTGGCCCAGCAACTCGCTGTATCCGGCCTCCACGCCCGCTTCGCCGGCTCCCTCCGCCTCCAAGCGACCCGCGAAGAGGCGCATCACGTACTCGCGCTTCTGCTCCTCCTCCCGCTGCGCCTGCGTCTCCGCCGCAGGAGGCCGCGGCACCACCGTCGCCGCTTCCACCGCCGCCGCCGACATCCCCGCCATCGGAAGCACCCCCGCCCGCAAGGACCGCGCATTCAGGCGACCCTCGTCCCGGACCGGGGGCGGGCCCGCCGGCCGCGCCATGCTGCCAAAGCGGGCGCGAATCTCCGCTTCCACCTCCGGCACCGCGATGTCGCCGGTCACGACCAGCACCATCAGGTCCGCACGGTAGTTGCGTTTGTAATACGCCAGAAACTGCTCCCGGGTGAACCGGGCGATCTGCTCTTCGCTGCCGCCCGGACTGCGCTCGGGAAAGGTGAGGCCGCGGAACACCACCGGCATCGACGCCAGTTCCCGGCGCCCCGCCAGCGTGTTCCGCAAGCGCAACTCCGCGAGCACGACCCGCCGCTCGCGCTCGATCACCTGCGGATCCAGCGCGAGGCCATCCGCAAATCCCCGAAAGAGCCTCAATCCCTCGTTCAAGAGCACGGGGTCAGCGCGGCGGTAGTCCAACCGGTAGACCGTCGAATCGAAGGTAGTCTGCGCATTCACGTCGCTGCCATACTCCATGCCGAGGCGCTGGAACAGGAGCACCATCTGCCCCGGCAGGAAATCCGATGTCCCCCCGAACGCCAGGTGCTCAAGGTAATGCGCCATGCCCCGCTCATCCGGACGTTCGTCCATCGAGCCGGACAGCACGACCAAGTGCAGCACCACCCGCCCCGGAACGCCGGTGTGCGGACGGAGCGCGTAGCGAAAGCCATTCTCCAACCGCCCCCACACGACCGCGGGATCGGGCGCGAGCCGACTCGTTTCGTGCGCCCAGCGACTCGACCGCGCCGTCGCCTGCGCCTGTGCCGTCGGGAGGAGAATCGATCCGCCGAGGACCCCGAACAGACCCACGACCGCCATCGCGCGGCGCAGGACGCGCCACGGCGCGCGGTCTGGTCGGGCGGGCTCCCTCTTGAGTCGGGGATGCCCCGGAACACGGCGAAGACGGGGGGACGGCATCATGCAGGCGAACATGCGACCCGCCGAGCGGGGCTGGACGGGCGAGGTTACCGTGACACGAGCCGGCAGCGGAGCAACTCCCGAGCGCGATTCGTCGGGGCGGCTCGCCGACACCCCTCCAGGGGCACGAACGGCCAACCTCACCGGCTCCAGCGCCCGCAATGCGTCACCCCCGCCGATGGCCTGCTCCCGCGGTCAGTCAGGCCTCCGGCCGGTGACGCACGGGCAATCACGGACCATCCGTCGCTCCCCAAGGCCCGCCTCGTTCGCTGCGACTTCCTCGACGACCTCAGGCGGCCGACGCTTACTCGCGAAACTCGTCCCACTCCTTCTTCTCGGGCGCAGGCGCCCGCTCCGTCGCCAGCCGCGTCTGCATTTCCCGCAGGCGCTTTTCCAGATCGCGGAGTTGCTCCTCGCGCTGCTCGAGATCCACCTCGCGCTCCAGTTGGGTCTGGCTGACCTTCATGAGCCGAGCCTCGCTCTCGCTAAGGAACTGCTCGCGCTCGGTCAGGCTGGCTCGGGTTTCGAGCAGGATCTGCTCCAAGCGTTTCCGCTCCGCCATCAAATCGGCAATGGTCTCCGCCGTGGCCTCCGGCGGCACCGAGCCATCGGCCTTCGCCGCCACGGGGAAAGGGGAAGCGCTGAGCGGAACCGCTCCCGGGCTGGTCACCGGCTCCGACTTCGGGCGCGACGCGCCACCGGCACCGCGGCTGGGCAGGCGCAGTTCAGGGCCCCGCCCAAAACGGGACGGCGCGACGACCACGCCCGGCGGCGGCCCCGACGGGCGGGACGGAACTCCGGGAGCGTCCGTCGCGGGCGTCGTCCGACGCAACGGCGGCGGTGGCGCAGACGCGGCTCCGGTCGGACCGGGGGTCTTGACCGCGGCCGCGGCAGGCGAGGGTGTCGCTCCGCTGACCGGCTCCACGGGGCCCCGGACCGGCTTCCACTCGAGCAACTTGCCCGCATCCATCAGTTGCTCGGTCTCGGAAATGACCGATTCCATGTTCTCCGGATTGATCAGGAGATGCGCCGCCTCGCGCAACGACACCCACACGCGCTTCTGGTAGCTCGTCACGCCGAAACCGGCCGCGTACGACGCGAGCTGGCACTCGCCCTGCACGGCGGTACGAACCTTCTCCGCCACTTCCTCCAAGTCCGCCAGCAAGGCGGTGATGGACTCGACCGCCGCGCTCGGCAGCGCGAACTGCAGGGCGGTCACGGAACCGGCCCAGTTACGTTCCGGCTGCCGGTAGAGCGTGATGCCGTCGATGCCGGAACGGATGCGCTGGGCATCGGCGATCTTGTTGATGAAGAGAATGTCCTCGTGCAGTTCCTGCATGCATTGCACCTGAGCCGCGATCGCGAGGCGGCCCTCATCCTGGGCCCCACAGGCCGACGAGGCGGGCAAGGCTCCGAGCGTGGCCCGAAGCCGATACAACCCCTCGATGGCCGCACCCACGTGAAGATCGAAACCCTCGAGCAAGCGCCGCCAGTCCTCGATGTAACGCGATGCCGCCAAGCCGCTGACGTACTCCGGGTCGTACTCCCGCAGGAAGTTCTCCATGCTGCGGTCGACACAGGCCGAGAGAGCAGGAAGCGCATCCTCGATCTTCTTCAGGCCGGCCTGCAGCAACTCGAGGTTCTCCAGCGGGGCATCGGACGATCCCGGACGGCCCCCCCGGCCCGGCGACGCTGCATCGTCCGCCGAGGTCGCTCCGAAGAACGCCAGCAGCGGTTTCACAAAGAGCTTGGTGGCTTTGCCTTGCCGCGCTGCGTTCAGTGCATCGCCGATGCGCTTGCGGCTCATGAAGAACACCGCCTCGCGCGCCAGCAGTTCCTGCAGCTGGGGCGGCAGGTTCGTGCGGGGGGCGAGTTTCGGATCAACCGCAGACATAGAACCAGTCCTTCATCGTCGCGAATGCGCCCTGCATTCACCAAAAATGTACATGCCTTGTCCACCTTGGACCGCGCTTCCGCATTTGCCAATCTTTGCCCATCCACTTTGACTCCTCTCCTCTCGCCCCCCCATGCAACGGACGCCGGTCAAAGCCCTCCTTTCCGCCACTCAACCCTCCGATGACGTGCTCGTCCAAGGCTGGGTCCGGACCCGGCGTGACTCTAAAGCGTTTTCATTCATCGAGATAAATGACGGCAGTTGCCTGAAGGGCATCCAAGTCATCGCCGATGCCACCCTGCCGGATTATCCGGAGGTCGCGCGCGCCGCGACGGGCGCATCCATTGAGGTTCGCGGGCAACTCGTTGCGTCCAAGGGCCAAGGCCAGCAATGGGAGGTCGTAGCCCGCTCGGTCAAGGTGCTGGGAGAGGCAGATGCGACCTATCCCCTCCAGAAGAAGGGGCACAGCCTGGAATTCCTACGAGAAATCGCCCACCTGCGTCCACGGTCTAACCTCTTCGGCGCCGTCTTCCGGGTCCGCAGTCGTCTTGCGTTTGCGATCCACGAGTTTTTCCAGAGCCGCGGTTTCCTGTACGTGCACGCGCCGATCATCACGGGCAGCGACTGCGAGGGGGCGGGAGAACTGTTCCGCGTCTCCACGCTGGATCCCAAGGCACCGCCGCTGACCCCGGAGGGGAAGGTTGACTACGCGCAGGACTTTTTCGCCCGGCCCACGTTTCTCACCGTGAGCGGCCAACTCGAGGCCGAGGCGTTCGCGACCGCGCTTTCCAACGTCTACACGTTCGGGCCGACCTTCCGCGCCGAGAACTCCAATACATCGCGTCATGCGGCGGAATTCTGGATGATCGAGCCGGAGATGGCGTTCTGCGACCTCTGGGGCAACATGGACCTCGCGGAGAGCTTCGTGAAGCACCTCGTGCGCGACGCCCGCGAGCACTGCGCCGCCGACCTCGAATTCTTCGGCAACTTCGTCGACAAGGGTCTCCGCGCGCGGCTGGACTTCGTGCTCGATCGGCCGTTCCAACGCTGTTCGTACACCGAGGCCATTGAGATTCTTCATCGCTCCGGCCGCACCTGGGAGCACCCCGTGCAGTGGGGCGACAACCTCCAGAGCGAGCACGAACGCTTCCTCGCCGAGGAGCATTTCCGCGGTCCCGTCACGGTGCATGATTATCCCCGCACCTTGAAGCCGTTCTACATGCGGGTGAACGACGACGGACGCACCGTCCGCGCGATGGACCTGCTCGTCCCGGGCATCGGCGAGATCATCGGCGGCAGCCAGCGCGAGGAGCGTCTGCCGATCCTCGAGGAAGCGATGCGGGCCCATCATCTCTCTCCGGCCGACTACGGCTGGTACCTCGATCTCCGGCGCTACGGCACGGTGCCGCACGCCGGCTTCGGCCTCGGCTTCGAGCGCCTGCTCATGTTCGTCACCGGCGTCGGCAACATCCGCGACGTGATTCCCTTCGCGCGCACGCCGGGCAACGCCGCGTTCTGAAGGCGGATCAGGGAACCCTGACGCGTTTCCGGGCGACCGACCCAACCCTCGTGGCGACACTCGGATGACCGCAGCACCCCACCTTCTCGACGTCCGCGAGGTCGCCAAGGCCTACCGGCTCTGGCAGACGCCGTCGGAC
>CAZEJZ010000140.1:0-7019 GCA_964512415.1 uncultured Opitutaceae bacterium | reverse complement strand
CCGCGCGACGCAGTGTGCTCAGCCGGTGCGCGACGATGAACGTGGTCCGGCCCGCGATCGCCCGGTCGAGCGCCTCGAAGATCTCGTGCTCCGTCTCGCTGTCGATCGCCGCCGTGGGATCGTCGAGCAGCAGGATCGGCGGCTCCAGCAGGACCGCGCGCGCGATCGCGAGCCGCTGCCGCTGGCCGCCCGAGAGCGTGTTGCCGCTCTCGCCAAGGATCGTGTCGTAGCCTTTCGGCAGCGCCATGATGAAGTCATGCGCCGCTGCGATCCGCGCCGCCTTCTCGACCTGCTCCCGCGTCGCATCCGGATGGCCGAAGGCGATGTTCGCCGCAACGGTGTTGGAAAACAGGAAGCTCTCCTGGAAGACCAGTCCGATGTTGCGGCGCAGGCCGTCCAACTCGAGATCGCGCGCATCGATCCCGTCGAGCAGCACCCGACCGGAGGTGGGATCCCAGAAGCGCGGGATCAGGCTCATCAGGACGCTCTTCCCCGCGCCGGTGGCACCGAGGATGGCCACGCACTGGCCGGGCTTCACCTCCAAGGTGATGTCGCGCAAGACCGGGTCGATGCCATCGTACGCGAAGCTCACCCGCTCGAACGCCACCGCGCCCGTCAGCCGCAGGCGCCGGATCGCGCCCGGCCGGCTCTTCACCTCCACCGGCGCATCCAGGATCTCGAAGACGCGGCGCGCCCCGATCAGTGACTGCTGCACGCTGTTCACCACCGTCGCCACTTGGTTGACCTGACCCGAAAACTGCTCGAGCAGCCCCGCGAACACGATCAAACCCGCCCCCAGCGGCAGCTTTCCCTCAAGCACCAGCCAGCCGCCATAGCCGAGCAGCACCACCATGTTCACCCGCGTGAGGAGACCGACCGCCGGTGAGAAGAGGCTGACCCGCCAGAAGATGCTCCGCTGCTGCGCGAACACCGCATCGTTCCCGGTATCGAAGCGGGCCCGATCCTCCACCTCCCGGCCGAAGCCCTTCGTCACCTGGATCCCCTGGATGCTCTCCGCCAGATTCTGCACCATCCGCTCCACCAGCGTGCGGTTCTGCGCATAGGCCGGCTGGATCTTGCGCGAGAACTGCATCGACATGAGCCAGAGCACCGGCGTGGTCGCGAGGCAGGCGAGAGTCAGGCCCGGGTGGAGGCTGACCATGTAGATGATGTAGACAGTGAGCGAGATCACCATGATCAGGCTCTGGATCAGGACCTGATCCACGAACATGCGTACGCTCTGCACGTCGCCGGTCACGCGGGTGATGATGGAGCCCGTCGTGTTGGCATCGAAGAACCGGAAACTCAGGCGCTGCAGCTTGTCGTAGATCTCCGCGCGGAGGTCCACCACGAGCCGGAGTTGCACCAGGCCGTTGATCGCAAGCGAGTAGGCGTAATTCAGATACGCCCGCACCGCCGCCATCGCGAGGATCAGGCCCGCGATCAGCAGAATGACCTGCGGGGGTGACCACGTCGCAGGCAAAGACGGACCGAACTGAATGACCGGCAACGCGATCTCCGGAGTCTCCAGCGAGGGATGCTCCTTCCCCAACACGTAACGGATGTAGTCGATGCCGACACCCGTGAGGCTGAGTCCGGCCAACCCGAGCGACAACAGCACCAACTGCAGACCCAGGACCTGCAGGCACTGCAACCGGTAACGCCAGGCCAATCCCCAAAGTCGGCGCACCAGCGTCCAGTTGGACGTGGTCGCATCGACCGGAGCCGGCGGCGGGACGGAGCGCATGGAGAAAGGACGCTAGGCTGCCGGGCAGACGGCGCACGGCTTTTTTCAGCCGCGCGGGGAACGAGCCTCCCGTCTCGCGACTTAGGGCAATCAGTTGGCTTTTTCCCCGGACGCCGCGCCGTTTGCCGGAGCGGGCGCGACCATGGGTTGCTGCTGGCGGAGGGCCCGACGACGCCGGACCTCCGCCGCGATGGCCTCCAAGCGCTTGGCCTCGTCGGCGGGGGTGGGATTCAGCACCACGGGGGCAACGCCGGGCGAGGCCGCCGCCACGGCGGGCGACGCCGCCCCGGTCGCGACCGGGACATTCGCCGGCGGAGGGGACGAACCGATCTTGGCCTTTTCGAGCGCCAAGGTCAGGACCCGCCCCTCGACCTCGACCGTCACGCTCTCCCGCGCCTCGTCGTAGGCTGTGACCCGATAGGGGGCGCCGGACTCCCCCAAACCCACCCACGCGCTCTGCTTGCGGGCCGGATCAAAGAAATTGAATCGCTGCCGTCCTCCCATCGCCATGACGCCGCGGAACTCGATTGGAGCCCCCTGGGCCCCCGTGGTGCCGGCCACCACCGCAGGCGTGTCCGGGGGCAGAAACGGCGACACGGACGACACGGATGGCGCCGCGCTCAGGGACGCACCGCCCCCGAGCACCAATCCCACCACGAGAGACACCCCGCTGCCCTTCATCCCCCGCAGGCAACCCGGATTGTCTCCCGCCGTCAAGCGAGGCACACGCCGGCCCGCCGGTTCCGAGTTGCCTTTCCCCAGTGGTCTGACCTCCTACCTCCATGCCCACCAGCCTGCGCCGAGGTCCGTTGGTCGATGCGATCTGCGAGAGGCTTGCCCGGCAGTACCGTTCGGTGCCGTGGTTGCCTCCGGAGCGGGCGCTGTCCGCCCGGTTGGGGGTGAGTCGGTCGGCCTTGCGGGAAGCGGTCCAGCGGATGGAAATCCAGGGCCTGCTGGAGGTGAAGCACGGTGTCGGGGTGCGCGTGGTGAACAAGCCGCAGGCTCCAGTGGGGGCGACGCTCGCGCGCGAGCTTCCGGACCTTCCGGAGCGGCTGCGTCAGTTCGCCGAGGTACGCCTCCTCGTGGAGCCGGCCATCGCCCGCGCCGCCGCCGAACGGGCCGGTCCAGCCGAGCGCGCCGCGCTGAGGGCGGCCCACGAACGTTTCGGCACGACGCTCGACGAGGCCGTGCCGGCCGACCTGGACTTTCATCGCACGCTCGCCGAGGTCGCCGGCAACCGCGTCCTTTCCTTGATGCTGAGTTCCATCGCGGGACTCGAAGCCGAGACGCGCCGCATCACCCTCGGGCACGTCGGGCTGGCCGAGGCCACCGCCCAGCACGCCCGCATCGTTGAGGCCATCGAACGGGGGGACGGCGACGCCGCGCACGCGGCGATGCTCGCCCACGTGCGCGCCGCCCGCGACGCCACCCCCGTGCACACCTCTTCGTCCTCCCACCCCAGCGCCCGCGCCGCCAAGACCGGCGCGGTCCGCATTCCATGATCTCCTGCCTCGTCAGACCCGCTCCATGAATTCCCCCACACACCAGCCCGCCGCCCGCCCGGCGCTGCCCGAACTGTTCCTCCGCGACCTGCGCGCGGCGTTTCCCGAGAGCGCGGTGCTCACCCGACACGAGGACCTGATCCCGTATGGATTCGACGGCACCGCCGCCCTCCGCCAGCTCCCTGGCGCCGTCGTCTTCCCCCGCGACGCCGCCGGGGTCGCCGCCGTCCTTCGCCTCGCCCGAACCCATCGCGTGCCCGTCGTCTCCCGCGGCAGCGGCACCGGGCTCTCCGGCGGCAGCATTCCCGTCCCAGGCTGCGTCGTGCTCTGCCTCGGCGACATGAATCGCATCCTCGAGCTCGATACACGAAACCTGACACTGCTGGCCGAACCCGGGGTCATCACCCAGCGCATCTACGACACCGCCGACGCCGCCGGGCTCTTCTACCCACCCGATCCCGGCTCGATGAAAATCAGCACGATCGGCGGCAACGTCTCGGAAAACGCCGGCGGTCTGCGTGGCCTCAAGTACGGCGTCACTCGCAACTACGTCATGGGCCTCGAGGTGGTGCTCGCCGATGGCTCGACCGTCTGGCTCGGCAACAAGTGCGTCAAGGACGTGGCCGGCTACAATCTCCGCGACTTGTTCATCGGCAGCGAGGGCACGCTCGGCGTGATCACGAAGGTGCTGCTGCGCCTGCTCCCGAAGCCCGCCGCGCGGCAGACGCTCCTCGCCACCTACGCCTCCATGGATGCGGCCGCCGAGACCGTCTCGGCCATCATCGCCGCAAAGATCATCCCGTGCACGCTCGAGTTCCTCGATCAGCGCACGCTCCGCTGCGTGGAGGCCTTCGCCAAGGTCGGGCTGCCGACCGAGGCGGAGGCCCTGCTCCTGATTGAGACCGACGGCCATCCGGCGGCGGTCGCTGACGAGGCCGAGCGCATCGAGCAGATCTGCCGCGCCCAGTCCGCCCTCGCGGTGCGCCGCGCCGCCTCCGCTGACGAGGCCACCCGCCTCGCCACCGCCCGACGGAGCGCCTTCTCCGCCCTCGCCCGCCTGCGGCCGACCACCATCCTCGAGGACGCCACGGTCCCGCGGAGCGAACTCGCCAAGATGATCCGCTTCATCAACGAGACCGCCACCCGCCACCAGGTGGAGGTCGCCACGTTCGGTCACTTCGGCGACGGCAACCTCCATCCGACGTTCCTCACCGACGAGCGCAACCAAGCCGAGATGCACCGCGTCGAGGCCGCGATGAAGGAGATCTTCGACTACGCGATCGCCCTAGGCGGGACGCTCACCGGCGAACACGGGGTCGGCCTCGCCAAGAAGGCCTTCCTGCCCCGCCAGCTCGGCGACCCCACGCTCGATCTGCTGCGCGCGATCAAGCGCACCCTCGACCCCGACGGCCTGCTCAACCCCGGCAAGATCTTCGACTGAGCCCACCGACCCACCATGAGCTCAGCCTCTCCCTCGCCCCAGCCGGATGCCACGGGCAACCTGCTGCGCAGCCTCGACTACTCCGTGCTCCAGCAGTGCATGCACTGCGGGATGTGCCTGCCCACCTGCCCCACCTACGTCGAAACCGGCCGCGAGCGGCACTCGCCGCGCGGTCGCATCGCCCTGATGCGCGCCATCGCCGACGGGGAACTCGAGGTCAACGCCGACTTCGGCGAGGAAATGTACTACTGCCTCGGCTGCCTCGCGTGCACCACCGCCTGCCCGGCCGGAGTCGACTACCCAAACCTCTTCGAAACCGCCCGCGCCGAGATCGAGCGGAAGGGGGTGCTCGACACCCGGAAGCGCCGCAGCGTGCGCTGGTTCGCCCTGCGCCTCGTCTTCACCCGGCCCCGCCTGCTCCGCGCCCTCGGCCGCCTGCTCTGGCTGTGGCAGGCCAGCGGGCTCCAGAGCCTCACCCGCCGCGCCGGCCTCACCCGACTGCTGCCCGGCCAGCTCGCCGATCTCGAACCGCAGACACCGCGCATCCAAACGCATTTCTCCGACGCCCTCATCGCCCCGGTCGAGCGACCCTCCGGACCCGTGCGCCACCGCGTCGCCGTCCTCACCGGGTGCGTCCAGGACCTCGCGTTCTCCGACGTCAACCGCGCCACCGTCGAGGTCCTCCTCGCCAACGGCTGCGAGGTCGTGACGCCCCGCGCCCAGACCTGCTGCGGCTCGCTCCACGCCCACAACGGCGACACCACGACCGCGCGCGAGCTGGCGCGCCGGCAGATCGACGCCATTGATCCCGACTCCGTCGACGCCATCATCAGCAACGCCGGGGGCTGCGGCTCGCACCTGCGTCACTACGATCACCTGCTGGCCGATGACCCGGTCTACGCCGCCCGAGCGGTCACGTGGTCGCGCAAGCTGCGCGACATCCACGAGTGGCTGAGCGAAATCGGATTCCGCCGCCCCGGCGCTCCCGCCGCCGCCCCCGAGCCGCAACGGGTCACGTACCACGAGTCGTGCCACCTCTGCCACGGCCAGAAGGTGAGCCGCCAGCCACGCGAGATCCTCCGCGCCCTGCCGGGGGTCGAGCTCCGCGAGTGCACCGAGGCGACGTGGTGCTGCGGCAGCGCCGGCATCTACAACATCACCCAGCCCGAGACCGCCGCGTGGCTGCAGACACGCAAGGTCGGCCATGTCCAGGCGACCGGCGCCTCCATCGTCGCCACCGCCAATCCGGGCTGCCACCTGCAGTTGGAAAACGGCCTGAAGCACGCCACGCCGGCCGGCTCCCCGCCTCCCCGCGTGGTCCACCCCATCGTGCTGCTGGCCCAGGCCTACGCGGCCGAAGCCAACGCTACCGGTCGGACTTCGACGTAAGCCGCGCGCGCAGGCGCTCGACGTCCGGGCTCACGGCGGCGCATTCCCCGCCGCCACAGCCCCGGCGTCGCCGGCGTGCGTTCGCGCGCACGCGCCAGCCAAACAACAGCATCGTGATCGCCACGACCACCAACGCCACCGGCGTCTGCCATCCGGCCGCGCGCGCGTCCGCCCCGGCGGCGGCCATCATGAGGCGAAGGGATTCGAGCGGCACGGCCACCGTCACTCCGGCAGCCAGCCCGCCGGGCGTTCCGGTCAGGTCCGTCACCGCCGCCCATGCCGAGGGAGCCGCCGCTCCCGCGATCCGCGTCAAGGCCGTGAGGGATTCAGCGATCATGGCGTCGTGGAACCACGGCCCGCGCGATCAGTAGCCCAGCAGTCGCCCGATCGAGGCGACGGCGAAGCAGACCACCCACGCGGTGCCGGTCATGTAGACGATCTGGAAAAGCGGCCAGCGCCAGGAGTTCGTCTCGCGCCGCACGACCGCGATGGTGCTGACACACTGCATCGCGAAGACGTAGAAGATCATCAGCGTGAGGCAGACGAGCGGCGTGAAGAGGGGTGCACCATCCGGCCATCGCGCCGCCGCCAGCGCCTGACGCAGCGGCGCGGTGTCGTCCGCATCGCTCTGCGCGTTGAAGACCACGCCCATGGTCGAGACGAAGACCTCGCGGGCGGCAAACGAGGCGATCAACCCGATGCCGATCTGCCAGTCGAAGCCGAGCGGGCGGATCGCCGGCTCGATGAGGTGACCCGCCTGGCCCGCAAAGCTGTGCGCCATCTGCGCCTGGGCGGTCGCGCCTTCCGGCGCCTTCGGGTACGCCGAGAGGAACCACAGCACGATGGAAATGCCGAGAATGATGGTTCCGGCCCGCCGGAGGAAGAGGCCGCCGCGCTCCACCATCTGCAGCAGCACGTCGCGCACCCGGGGCAACCGGTA
>CAZEJZ010000139.1:0-7025 GCA_964512415.1 uncultured Opitutaceae bacterium | reverse complement strand
CGCGGCGGGCAAGCGTCATCACGGAGACATCGCATGAACCCCTATCTGCCTTCTCCGGAACGCTATTCGAAGACCGCCTATGCCCGGTGCGGTCGGTCGGGGCTCCTGCTGCCCCAGCTCTCGCTCGGCCTCTGGCACAACTTTGGCGGTGTGGATCCGCTGGAGAACCAGCGCGTGATGCTGCGGCGGGCGTTCGACCTCGGGATCACGCACTTTGACCTCGCGAACAACTATGGACCGCCTCCGGGCTCGGCTGAGGAGAACTTCGGCCGACTGCTGCGGGAGGATTTTGGCCCGTTGCGCGACGAGCTGATCATCTCGACCAAGGCCGGCTATCGCATGTGGCCCGGGCCGTACGGCGAGATGGGATCACGCAAGTACCTCCTGGCCTCGCTCGATCAGAGCCTGCGGCGCATGGGCCTCGATTACGTCGACATCTTCTACTCGCACCGGCCGGATACGGAGACTCCCCTCGAGGAAACCATGGGGGCGCTGGTGCAGGCCGTGCGCAGCGGACGGGCGTTGTACGCCGGCATCTCGAACTATCCGTCGGACCTGACCCGGCGCGCGGCGGCGCTGTTGCGGGCTGAGGGCGTGCCGCTGCTGATTCACCAACCCGTGTACAACATGCTCAACCGCTGGGTGGAGCCGGAGTTGCTGCCGGCCTTGTCCGAGCTTGGCGTGGGTTGCATTCCCTTTTCGCCTCTGGCGCAGGGGCTCCTGACCAACCGCTACCTTTCCGGGATCCCGTCGGACTCCCGGGCGGGGCGGCCAACCGGCTATCTGCGCAGCGATCGGATCACCCCGGAATTGCTGGCCAAGATCCGGGCGCTCGATGAGGTCGCGGTGGCGCGGGGTGCGACGCTGGCCCAACTCGCGCTGGTCTGGCTCCTGCGTCGGCCGGAGATCACCACGGTGCTGGTGGGGGCGAGTCGCGTGGAGCAGATCGAGGACCTGCACCAGGGCCTCGCGCAGCCCCCGCTGGCCTCGGCGGAGCTGCAGCGGATCGAGGCTATCCTCGCGCTTCCGGGGTGAGCCTGGTCAGTGGCGCGCGACCAGCTTCCGGTAGAGTTCGATGTAGGCGGGGACGATTCGCTCCGCCGAGAAGTGGGTCCGGGCGCGCGCTTGGGCGGCCCGCCCCAGACGCTGGCGCAGCCGCGAGTCGGCGATCAGGCGCTCGGCCGCCCGCGCGAGCCCGTCGGCGTCGCCGAAGGGCACGAGCACGCCGGAGCGTCCGTCCTCGATCACCTCCGGAATCCCGCCGACCGCGGTGGCAATGGAAGGACGGGCGAACGTCATCGCCTCGAGGATGCTGAGGCAGAAGCTCTCGGATTCGGATGTGATCAGACCGAAATCCGCCGCCGCAGCGTAGTCCTCGATCCAGCTCACGTTCTCGCGGACGATGACGCGGTCCTCCAGGCCCAAGCGGCGGACCTGCTCGCGGAACGGCGCGAAGTCGCCGCCGGCGACCACGAGGAGCCGGAACGACGTGCGGGGCCGGATTCGCGCGACCGCATCGAGCAGCAGGTCGATGCGCTTCACGGGCCGCAGATTGGACATGTGCAGGATCAGGACCTCTCCGGGGGGGACACCGAGTTCGGCGCGCACGGCTGCGGTGCTGCGCTGGGGCCGCCGCGGCGAGAAAAAATTCGGGATCACCTGGATCGGGTGGGCGATGTCGGTGAGGCGCGCGGTCTCGGAACGCAGGAAGTCCGACACCGTCGTGATGGCGTCCACCTTGGCCAACGCGTGCCGGATGGCGGGCGCGTAGCCGGGGTCGCGACCCAGCAGCGTGGTGTCCGTCCCATGGAGCGTGGCGACGACCGCCGGACGAAGATTCTCCGGCAGCCAGTCCCGGGCGAGGACCGCCGCCGTCGCGTGGGGCACGGCGTAGTGGGCGTGCAGCACCTGGAGTCGGCGTTCGCGGGCGACCTCGGCCAGCTTCACGGCCAGCGGCAGGCTGTAATCCGGATGCCGGAAGAGACCGTAGCCCTGGATGTGGACCGGATGATACGTGACGCCCGGCTGATCGGCCGGGAGGCGGAACGGACGTTCGTAGCAGACGAAATGGACCTCGTGACCGCGCCGGGCGAGTTCGACGCCGAGCGAGGTGGCGAGGATGCCGCTGCCGCCGACGGACGGGTAGCAGGCGAGGCCGATGCGGAGCGGCGCGTCGTTCATCGGGTTGCCTCAGAACCGCCGAGCGCCGCGGCCGAGTTGGGCCAGTCCCTCAACGAGGAGTGGATCTGCCGGATACACGGCCTGAGCGTAGCCGACGCCCGCGCGGAGGCCGAGCAGGCGCGCCCGGGTCAGCAGGAGCTCGACGTACTCCCGCGTGCCAGTTTGGGAGGCATGGGCCTCCATGGCGGCCTTCCACGCCGCCATGACCCCGGGATCGGACACATCGCACCAGACCCCTGGTTCGCCGGCGGGTTCGCCCTCCGGACCCACGGCGTAATGCAGAAGCAGGCTCAGCGTGTGGGGTGGCTGGCCCCGCAACTCCGCGAGTCCGCCGTAGCGGGCGATCCGGGCGGCGTCGCGGACGCTTCGACCGAGGGCGGCGTGGTCGGGGTGTTGATTCGGCGCCACAGTCGGCGCGAGGACGCAGTCGGGACGAAAGCGCCGGATCACGCCGGCAAGCGTGATCGCGACCTCGGGGGTGGATTCAAGGTGGGCGTCACCGCCGAGTTCCAGGAATTCGACGTCGGCGCCGAGGATGCGCGCGGCGTTCCGGGCCTCGGCCTCGCGTTCCTCCGGTCGGCCGTGGGTCGCGGCTTCGCCGCGGGAGCAAATCACGAACGTGAGTTGCGTACCGGCCCTTGCCTCGAGGGCGAGGACGGCGCCGGCACCGAACTCCAGATCGTCGGGATGCGCACCGAAGGCCAGCAGCCGGCGTGGCTCAGGCGGGGAACTCAGTCCAGGCTTCGTCGGAACGGTCGATGACATCGCGGTTGATGAAGGTGATTTCCGGGGTTTGCTCGGTCCGAAGGTAGGCCTGTTCTCCCGCGCCCGCAACGTAATGGGTGCAGTGGATCGCGGATTGCATCCAGAGGAGGCGGGCGTCCCGGGCGGGGCTCACCTGCGTCCGTTCCCAGGCCTGCGCGGGCAGCGTGATGAATTGGTCACCCCCGGAGTGAAGCCGCAGGCGGCCTTCCCTGAAGCGGGCGCGCACGATCTCGCCCTCGTGGGGAACGTCGACAAAGAAGTCGTCCACCGAGCAGGCCCGGCGCCGCACTTCCGGGTCGCTGGAGCGCACCACGGTGATGCCCTCGAGCAGTCCCATGCGGCGCATGACGGAGAGGCAGAAATCGGCGATGGTTGCGTCGGTGCACTCGCGGACCGCACGGACGGCGGCCGCGTCCACGTAGGCAGGGAGTTGGCGCACGATGCCCTCGCGCCATCCGGCCGGAATCCGCTTCAGGTAAAGCGGCGAGAACTTGCGCTGCAGCCGGTTCTCGAACGTGAAGTTGAACCACTGGAGCTCGCCGGTGGTGCGGTGCCGCAGCCCGGTCTGCGTCTCACGAGGATCGTGGTCGCTGTCGTGGTAGAAGAAGACGATCGAGCCGCCCATTTCGCGTTGGAGACGGCGGGCGGTGGCGATCTTGGCCTGCAGGAAGCGGCGCGGAAAGATCCCGCACGGCTGCTGGCCGAAGGCGATGACGGGCGCTGCTGTATTCATCAGGCGGTCGCCTCCGGGGACCGGCGTGGACGGGACGGGAGCAGGGCCTGCAGCAGCAGGCTGAAGACCACGCAGAGCGTGCACCCGATCAGGTTGTACCAGAGGTAGCCCACCCGGTCGAAGGCGAAGAAGGCGGTCAGCACGGCGAGCTCGGCGAGGATCGCCGCCGTGAACACGGCGTGTCCGCCCACGCGCCGGAGGAAGAACGCGACGAGGAACAGGCCGAGGATCACGCCGTAGAAGAGTGAACCGAGGATGTTCACGGCCTCGATCAAGTTCTCGACCACGCGGGCGAAGAGCGCGAACCCGACCGCAACCAGGCCCCAGAACGCCGTGCAGAGTTTCGACGCGAGGACGGAGGGTGCGGCGCCCCCTCGGACGCGCCGGAGGGTGCCGTAGAGGTCGACCACCGTCGTCGAGCCCAGCGCGCTGAGTTCCGCTGCCACCGAGCTCAGCGCGGCCGCGAAGATCACGGCGATGAGGAGCCCGATGACCCCGCGGGGAAGCTGCTCGAGCACGAAGGTGATGAAGACGTAGTCGGAGTCCTTCGTCTTCACCGAGGGATCGAGCACGCGCAGGGTCGCTTTCGCCTCCGTGCGGATCGCCTCGGACTGGACGTGGGCCGCCCGGGCCGCGTCGCGGGCGGCGCTGATCCGCGCGGGATCGCCGCCCTCGGACGCGGAGACCCAGTGCTGGACCGCCGCGCGCTTGACGCTGGCGGCCTCCGCGTAGCGCTCCTCGAGCACCCGGAGACGCTCCCCGCCCGGACCCTCCACGTGCTGCCGCCACGTCGTGCGATCGAAGAACACCGGCGCGGGCGAGAACTGGTAGAACACGAAGAGCAGAGCGCCCAGCAAGAGGATGAACGCCTGCATCGGGATCTTGAGCAGCGCGTTGAACATCAGGCCCAATCGGCTTTCCCGCAGCGAAGTGCCCGAGAGGTAGCGGCCGACTTGGGATTGATCGGTGCCGAAGTAGGAGAGCGACAGGAAGAAGCCGCCGAGCAGACCGGACCACAGGGTGTAGCGTTCGTTGAGATCGAACGACAGGTTGACGGCGTTGAGCTTGTCGAAGCCGCCCGCGACCGTCAGCGCGTCGCCGAACGACACGTTCTCCGGGAGTCTCAGGATCAGGATCACGAACGCTGCCGCCATGCCGGCGAAGATCACGGCCATCTGGTGCTTCTGCGTCAGGCTCACCGCGGTGTTTCCGCCCGACACGGTGTAAAGAATCGCGACGGCACCGGTCGCCAGGATCGTCAGGTCGAGATTCCAGTCGAAGACCGTCGAGAGCACGATCGCTGGGGCGTAGATGGTGATTCCGGAGGCGAAGCCCCGCTGCAGCAGGAACAGCCCGGCACCGAGCAGTCGTGTCTTCTGGTCGAAGCGGTGGCCGAGGTACTCATACGCCGTCATCACCCGCAGCTTCCGGTACAGCGGCAGGAACACGGCCGAGACGACGATCAGAGCGAAAGGCAGGCCGAAGTAATTCTGCACGAATCCCATGCCGCTCTCGAACGCCTGACCGGGCGTCGAAAGGAAGGTGATCGCGCTGGCCTGCGTGGCCATCACCGCGAGACCGATGGTGGCCCAGCTGACCCGCTCTTCGCCGCGCACGTAGTTTTCGAAGGTCTGTTTCCCGCGCGTCCGCCAGATGCCGTAGGCGGCGATGCCCAGGGTCGTGACCAGCAGCACGATGTAGTCGAGGGTACTCATGAGGCCAGACGCGGCAGGAGGGCCAGGAGAAGCAGGCCGACGAGAAAACCGACGATCACGGCCGCATAGACGCGGCCCCACGAGCGGAGACCCGGCACGGCCGGAGGCTCCTCGTTGGCGTGGTCATCCCTCGGCCGGGGGCTGGACGGAGAAAGCGGAGGTGTCATTGGCCGAGGGAGACGAGGTTGGCGAACAGTCGGTACGCGCCCGGAACCCCCGCCGGGAGCTGGCGGAAGAACGACAGTCCGGTGTAGGCCACGTGGCCGCGGCCGTGCGGTGCCACGAGAAGCGCGCCGCGCAGCGGTTTCTCGCCGGGGTCGGAACAGGCGAGCAGCGGAGTGAAGCGGGCGTCCCAATCGGATGGGAAGTAGAGCCCGCGTTCCTGCACCCAGCCATCGAAGTCCGACGGCAGGATGCGATTGGGGCGGTTCAGCGCCGGATGCTCCGGAGCCAGCAACGTCACGACCGCCTGCTCGTCCGTGACGCGATCCCGCGACAGCTTCAGCGGGAACGGCGCGAGGGCCGTCGTCTGGAGATCCGCCGTGGTGTTGTACTGCACCACCAGCGTGCCGCCGGCCTCGACGTACGCGAACAGCTTGGGCAGGAGGGGCACGATCTCAGGTCGGGTGTTGTAAACGCGCACCCCCATCACCACGGCATCGAAGGCGGCCAACCGCTCCGGCGTCAGATCCGCAGCGGTCAGGGCCGTCACGGTGCACCCCATCCGCGTCAGGGCTTCGGCGACGAGATCGCCGGCGCCCGCGAGGTAGCCGATGCGCTTGGCGGTGACCTTCACGTCGAGGCTGACGAGCCGGGCGGTCGCGCGGGGCTGGAGCAGCTGGGCGGGGATGTGTTCGTAGCGCAGATCGACCCGGCTGGTGCGATGGACGCGGCCGTCGATCCCCGCGGCGGCGATGAGATCGCCGGCGGCGGCGCCGGCCGGTGCGGTCACTTGGAACGCAAGCCGCGCCTGACCTCCAGCGGTCGCGATCTGGAACGCTTGCGACGCCGGCGTGACGGCGAAACCGGCGGGCGCTTCGAGCGCGAGGGTCCCGGCACGGGGACCGCGTTCGGCGGTGAGTGTGACGCCGACCTCGCGCGTGCTGCCCGGAGCGAAGAGCTCAAGTTCCTGCGTGAAGCCCAGCGTGACCGGGGCGACGATCCGGAGCGGCCGCCGGATCTCGCCGCGCACCGGGTCGTCGATCACTTCGACGGCTTCGTCGTCGAACACGACCGTCTGTCCGCCGATGTCCAAGGTGTGTTGCACCGGAAAGGCGGGGGGAGACTCGGGACGTCCGATCAGCGCAGGATCATCGACGCGGAACATGCCGGCCGTGCCCTCTTCGCGCAGCCAGTAGGGGGTGGTGAGCGCCGCGTCCCCCGGCACGGTGGAGTCGGCGGTGGTTTCGACGGAGCGGTTGGCGGTGAGGGCGAGTCCGGCCGGCACCGTCTGCGCGGTGCGACGGAAGGTGGATGCGACCCAACGGATCGGAACGTTGGCGGGAGCGGAGCGGACCATGAGGCTCAACTTCACCGTGAGGATCTCGCCGGGCGTGGCCTCGGCGGAGGAGACGCGGGCTTCCGTGTGCAGGCCGAGGCAGGCAGCGATGATGCGATCGAGCTGGAGGCGC
>CAZEJZ010000138.1:0-7044 GCA_964512415.1 uncultured Opitutaceae bacterium | reverse complement strand
GACCAAGGCTCCGCGCGCCGCCCGCTTCATGGCACGTCACGCTCGATCGCAAGTACGGGCTCTCGTTCACCGCGCTCCACCGCCACGCACGCGCTGCACCTCGCCGCCACGGCAAGGGTGAAGAGCCTCCATCCTCGATCCGGTTCCTCCTCTCCACGCCAGCGCACGATCCGCGGCTCGAGCGCCGAAGGATCCGCCGCCACCGCGAAGTCCTCCAGGGGAAACGCCCCCAACCCCAACCCACGGGCCTTGAGCAGCGCCTCCTTGCGGGTCCACACCGCGAAAAAGATCGCCGCCCGTTCCACCTCAGGCGCGGAAGCCAAGGCCGCACATTCCTCAGGCGCGAACGCCCGCTCCGCCAGGGCGTCGTACTCAAGATCGCGCCACACCTCGACGTCGACCCCGACCCGCCGCTGCGACGCCAGCACGATCAGCACCCAGTCGCCGCTGTGACTGAGGTTGAACTGCCACGGCGGCATATCCGCCGCGAGGCCCGGCTTGCCGTTGGGTCCGGGCACGAGGGGAACGGCTTCCGGTGCGCAGCCGAGCCGCGCCGCCAGAATCCGCCGCAACGCGCGCCGCCCCAAGACAAAGCGGGCTACGTCGTCGGACTGCCGGAAACGCGCCGCCCGCTCCCGCTCGTCGATGGGAAGCGCGGCGCGCCACGCCGCGATCCGTCCAGCGTCGCGCTCAAGGCGCAGGCACCAGACGTGCACGGGCTCCGCGCTCCCGTTTTCCCCACGACGAGGCGCCGGATTCGTCACGCCGATCCGGCCGAATCCATCTGCCGACGCAGACTGAGGGGACGCATGTCCGTCCACACGGTCTTGATGTACTCGAGGCACTCGGGCTTCAGGCCGGTCTTCCCGGCCTCACGCCAACCCGCCGGCAGCGCCTTGTAGGCCGGCCAGATCGAGTACTGCTCCTCGCCGTTCACCACCACGTGGTAGGTCGTCGTATCTTCGGTGTCGTTGCTCATTGGAAAATCAGGGATTCGAATCTGAAAGCGTTGTGGGTTTGGCCTCAGCGGCGCACGCGCGCCACGTAGGCGGCGATCGCATCTGCCGCCGCCGGGGCGCCGCCGGCCGCACGAGAGGCCTCGCGGAGCGCGCCGGCACGCACGCGCATCGCCGGCTCAGTCACCGTGCGCTCGATCGCGGCGCCCAGCGTCTCGGTCGTGACGCGCGCCGGCTCCAGCATCACGCCGGCTCCCTGCGACTCGAGATGCGCCGAGAGTATCTCTTGCTCGTAGGTCTGCGGCACCGCCACCATCGGCACGCCGAACCACGCGCCTTCGCGGAGTCCACCGCCGGCCCCGTGCGTCACGAATGCCGCCGCCCGCTCGAGGAGTTGCAGCTGCGGCGCTGTTCCCGGCGCGAAGACGATCACGTTGCCGGGAATCTCGCCGAGCTGCTCCGGCTCAATCCCGGGGCTGAGCACGAGCACGACCTGCCAGTCGCGCTTCGCCACCGTCTCAAGGAGGCTGCGAAAAAACGCCAGTCCGGGGTTGTGGATCGTGCCAAACGACACGTACACCAGCGGCCGACCATCCAGCCGCGCGAACGAGAAGTCGGTCGGCCGCTCGCGCGCCGCCGTGCACACGCCCACGAATGCATACTCCGGACCAAACGCCTCAGCGTAGGGCTGAAGGGCGCGCGGGAGGTGCACGAGGTTCAGAGGCTGCCGGTTGGTGAAGGTGTCGACGAAGTTGATCGGACGGGGCAGGCCATACCGCGTCGCGAGATCGCGGCGCCAGTCCCGGAAGAGTTTCAGGCCTGCGCTCGCTTCCGCGATCCAGGCGCGGCGCTGGGGGCGGAGCCGCGGGCAGGCATGGAAGGTCTGTGGGGTGAACCCAGCGGTCGCCACCGAGGCCACCGCGGGCACGCCCAGCGCATGCGCCAGAATCCGGCCCCACAGGCAGAGGGAGTCGTGCACGATGTAGTCCGGCTGCTCCGCCCGGACGCGTTCCAAAAGCGCCGGGACCCACTCGCTTGCGCACCACGTGAGCACGGGGCCAAGGTAGTACTGGTTCGCTCCGCCCGGGCCGGGATAGGGCGCGATCGGCGGATAGGAGTGGAACGTCGCGCCCCGGGACTCGATCTCCGCTTGGAAGGGCGGCACCTCAAAGTACGCGACCTGATCACCTCGACGCACGAGCTCGCTGACCAGCCCGAGGGTCGGGATGACATGACCCGGCGCGGAAACGTTGAGGAAGACCGCTTTCATCAGTCGATCAGGATCTCGCGTTCACCGAAGAGTCGCTCCGCCTTGAGGCCATGGGCCCGGCACTCGGCGACGAGCTGGTTCGACGCCTTGATCGGGTTCGATTCCTCCGTGTACTTGATGCTCATCACGTAGTTCAGCCAGGGTTCCTGGCCCATCGCGTAGACGTAAGCCTCCTTGCAGCTGAAGCGGCGCACGATGTCGATGCCGCGCTCGTAGTTCGAGCCCGCCAGACGGCGCGAGTGGTCCATCTTGCGGTCCAGGGGCTTCGTCAGCAGCGGTCCGTACATCCACGAGAGGGGAGCACCATCGCACTCCATGCCGAGGAAAAGTACGTCGACGTTACCCGTGATTTTCTGCGTGTACTCGTAGAGCTTCGGTTCGATGTTGCACGAGTCGGCCGCGAACATCAGACGGTGGCCGTGGAGGTCGACGAGGAATGCGCTCTTCGTCCGGATCGCGAGATCCGCGTGCTCACCGAAGAACGGCAGGCCCGTGATCCTTCCCACTGGAGTCTGGATCGTCTCGAATTCCTCAATCGAGAGAACGCTCTTAAACCCGACCGCCTCCAGCATCATCTTCAACGACGGATCTTGGATCGCACCGTTGCCGTTGCGGGGCACGACGACGTGCTTCACGCGTCCGCGCAGCTGCAGCATGGTCTCGAACAGGATGTGATCCTGATGATTGTGCGTGATCAGGACGTAGTCGATCGTCTCGGGCAGATCCTCGTAGGTGAACCGCGCGATCTCGTGGTCGTAGGTGTAACTCAGCACCGGATCGAGCAGGACCGAGGTGCCGCCGGCCTCCACCAGAATGCACGCATGCCCGAAGTACCGCCAGCGCACGCCCTTGCCCGTGTAGGGTTCGTAGCGGCGCGGAGCCTCGGACGTGAACATTTTCGCGAAGGCTTCCCGATCCTCCGCGGCCACACCCAGCTTTTCGGCGATCGCCTCGACTGATCCGGCCTTCCACTTCATGGCAAAGAGCTCGTCGATGACCGGACTCTCGAAGGGGATCTGGATGTGCACATCCCCGGGCGTCCGCAAGCGCGGCGTGCTGAGGATGAACGGTCGATCATCGCTGCTGATCAGCGAAAGCATCAGGCTCTGCCGACTCGCATCGTAGTACTTGCTCCGATACAAAAGGGGCTCAATCAACCGGAAGGACGGCTGGTTGTTCATGTCGTACACCAGCTCGACGTACCCCTTTAGGATCTCCGGCACCTTCGCGTAGAGCGGCTCGAGCGAGAAGCCCTTCGCTTCAACGCGGAGCACCTGGTCAAGCTGCTTGATCGCCTCCGTAAAGGCGATCATCTGGCCTTGGTCGCGCTTGGTCTTTTCGATCAGCGCCTGGATCTCATCGACGCGCTTCCCGTCATAGTCAATGAAGGGACCGCCGAGCATCGCAGGGTTCTTCACCGCCGCAGCATGCACCTGCGGCGCCTGCACGTACGACTGCATGATCTTGAGGTGCCGGTCGACGATGTTCATCGCCGCCGTCGCGGGCGAGATGAGATGCGACCAAGCATACCAAGATTCGACCAGGGGCTCGACCTGGACATTTTGCCGGAGATAGAGGGCGTTGGACATAAACAGGAGGCAGGTTGATGAAGAAATCTCAGGGGGTTTCCGCAGCGTCAAGGAGGTCGCTGATGCGCGCCGCCAGCGCGGCGACGTGGGGCGGGCGGAGCATGCTGTTGTGGTCTCCGTCCGCGTCGACGACGGCCACGGTTCCCGCGGCCAGCGCCGCCCAGCCGGCGCTCGGGTCCGCCGTGGTCTCCGCGGCCAGACCCGGGGTCCGGACGAGGGTGAGCCCGCGAGCAAGTGAACCGGGTCGATACTCCAGCAGCGCGTGGAGGTTGGCCTGATAGACGGCGACGAGCCCGGCGATCATGGCCACATCCGCACCGGGGGGAGCAATGCCGGCCTCGCGGGCACGTTCGAGGAAGAAGCGTACGCGCTCGTCCGCGGAACGGGACTCCAGATCCGACGCGGGCAGGCTGAAGGGCACGCCAAAGTGCGCACCGATCTGGTGCGCCATAAACTCCAGCGCCTCCACGTCCGAAGGTTCGTGATCGATCATCGCTCGCGCCCGGTCGGGCGCGAGGTGATCCAGCAGAATCAGCGCGCCCACCTGCCCGCCCGACTCCGCCTCGAGCTGACGTGCCATTTCAAACGCCACGCTCGCGCCGAACGAATGTCCACCGAGGTGATAAGGGCCGTGAGGGAACCGATCGCGGATCGCCTTCACGTACGCCGCCGCCATCTCCTCCACCGAGCGGAGGGGCGCCGTCGCGCCGTCGAGGCCGGGAGCCTGCAGCGCATGGAAGGGTCGATCCGCCGGAAAACGCGCCGCAAGGTCGAAGTACGAGAGCACCGATCCGCCGCCGGGATGCACGCAGAAGAAGGGTGTCTTCGCACCCTCCGGCTTCAGCGCAACCACGGGGGAGAAGGCCGCATCACCCTGCCCCGACTCGATCGCCGCGGCCATCGCCTCGACCGTGCCATGCTCGAAGAGGAGGTTGAGCGAAACGCGCGCCCCAAGCCGACTCTCCACCTCAGCCAGCAGACGGGTCGCGAGAAGCGAATGTCCGCCCAGCTCGAAGAAGAGATCCTTCACGCCGACGTGAGCGACGCCGAGGACATCCTGCCAGATGCTCACCAAACGGGCTTCCAGCGGGGTCCGGGGACCGAGTCCACCTGCGAGCGCACCCGCGACCGAGTCGGGGTCCGGCAGCGCGCGGCGGTTGACCTTGCCGTTGCGCCCGAGCGGCAGCTCCGGGAGCCGCACGAAGACGGCCGGCACCATGTAGGCCGGCAGACGCCCGCCGAGGAACTCGCGCAGCCCCGCCGACGTCGGCGGTTCATCCGCGTCGGTCGTAAAGTAGGCCACGAGCTGCTTGTCCGCCCCGGTCCCGCGTACCTGCGCCACGGCATCCCGGATGGCGTGCTGCTGGCGCAGCGCCGCCTCGATCTCCCCAAGCTCAATGCGGAATCCACGGAGCTTCACCTGCTGATCGAGGCGACCGAGGAACTCAATCGTGCCGTCCGAAAGCCAACGCGCGCGGTCACCGGTGCGGTACACCGACGCTCCTTCAAGGCGTGAAACCGGATCGGTCACGAAACGCTCCGCCGTCGCCTCCGGCTGCCGGAAGTAGCCACGGGCCAAACCAGAGCCACCCGTCACCAGCTCGCCGGGCACTCCGACCGGGACAGGTTCGCCGCGGCGATCGACGATCAAGACACGGGTCCCGTTCACCGGACGCCCGATCGGCACACTGGTGCCAAGGGCTTCGGCCGCCGTGACGGTATGGCACGTGGTGAAGACGGTGTTTTCGGTGGGTCCGTAGCCGTTGATGATCCGGAGACCGGGATACGCCGCCGCGAGCTTGCGGACGTGCGCGACCGAGAGCGCGTCACCGCCGGCGAGTACCTGACCCAGCCCCGCCAGGTCCGCGATCTGGTGGTCGATCAGCTGATGGAAAAGTCCAGCCGTGAACCACGCGATGCTCACTTGGGAAGTCCGCACGGCGGCTCCCAGCTCCGCCAGAGACAGAGCACCCGGAGGCGCGATCCAGAGCTGCGCACCGTTCAGCAGGGGAAGCCAAATCTCCAAGACCGAGGCATCGAAGGAGAGGGGCGCGAACTGCAGCACGCGATCCTTCGGCGCGATCGCCACGAAGTTCGGTTCCGTGACCAAGCGCTGCACCGCACGGTGCGGCACCGCCACCCCCTTGGGCACCCCAGTGGAACCCGAAGTGTGCATGACGTAGAGCAGGCTCTCCGGTCCACCCGCCGACGGTGGATTGAGCGACGACTCGCCGGCAAAGAGCGCCTCGCCCGCATCCACCGAGAGCGCGTAGAACATACCCGAGGGCAGCCGATCCGACAGGTGGTCCTGCAGCAGGATCGCCGCCGGCTGGGCCTCGTCGATCAGCTGCGTGAGTCGATCGATCGGATCATCCGGATTCAGCGGCAGGAAGAAGCCCCCGGCTTTCGCCACCGCAAGCATCGCCATGACGGCCTCCGGCGAGCGTTCCATCAGGAGTCCGACCGGGGTTTCTGCAGCGATGCCGAGGCCGCGTAGATGCCACGCGAGACGATTCGCGCGGGCATTCAGTTCGTCGTAGGTCCAGACCACGTCGCCCTGGCTGACCGCCACGTCGGCGCCGTGACGCGCCGCCACCGCCTCGAAGCGCGATGCGATCGTGATCGCCGGCGCCGCCAGACGGGCAGCGTCATTCCACTGCTCGAGGCGACGGCGCACCTCCGCCGGAGCCTGCAGAGGTAGCGCATCGAGGGCCGTGCTCGGCGCCCGGCCAGCCGCCTCCACCAAGGTCGCCAGGTGGCGCCCGAACCGGGCGACCGTGTCGGGGGTAAACAGGTCGGTGCTGAACTCCCACGCTCCCGCCACGCCCTCCGGCGTCTCTTGGAGGAGAAGCATGAGCTCAAACTTCGAAATCTCCACCGGCAGCGGTTCCTCCGCGATCGCGAGGTCATCCAGCCGGAACTCGGCCGGTGGAAGATTCAGGAGCACGAGCGCAACCTGAAACAGGGGAGTGCGGCTGAGGTCACGGCGTGGCGCCACGGCCTCAACCACCGCCTCGAACGGCACCTCCTGGTGTGCGTAGGCGTCGAGGCAGGTCCGCCGCGACTGCACCACAAGATCCGCAAAGGTGGGCGTCCCTGCCGTGTCCTGCCTGAGGGCAAGAGTATTGACGAAGAAGCCAACCAGCGGCTCCAGCTCGCGGCGCTGGCGATTCGCCACGCTGGTTCCGATCACGAAATCGTCCTGACCCGCTTCCCGGCGCAGCCATGC
>CAZEJZ010000137.1:0-7051 GCA_964512415.1 uncultured Opitutaceae bacterium | reverse complement strand
GCTCGCGCGGTATTCCTGCAGCTTGTTGCGGAGCGTGCGGATCGAGATGTTGAGCAACTCGGCGGCGCGGGTGCGGTTTCCGCCGGTGGACCTCAGGGCGGCGAGGATGGCGCGTTTTTCCATCTCGTCCAAGGGAATCACCGCCTCCGCTTGATCCGGTGCCGGGCTGGTGGCCTCGTGCGAGCCATGGGGCCGAGCTGGAACCGCCGCCTCGGCGGGCATGGGGATGAAGTGGGGGGCGGTCGTTGACTCGATCGCGGAGAAAGGATTGCCGGAGGCGGGAGCGGGCGCGCTGGCCGGGGCGGATACGGGAGGGATGGGGGCGCCCACGGCGGCGAAAGAACGCACGAGTGACGGCAGGCCCAGGGCGGCGGCGCTGACGGGGCGGCCGGACTCGGACAGGATCACGGCGCGCTCGAGCGTGTTCTGCAGTTCGCGCACATTTCCGGGCCACGGGTAGGCGTTCAGGGCGGCGACGGCACCGTCGGAGAAACCGGGAATCTTCAGGCCATGCTTTCGGGAAAAGCGCCGCAGGAACGCTTCCGCCAGCAGCACGATGTCCTCGGGCCGCTCGCGCAGGGGCGCGACATGCACGGGAAAGACGTTCAGTCGGTAGTACAGGTCGGACCGGAACGAGCCACGCTCGACGAACTGCAGGAGATCGCGATTCGACGTCGCGAGGATCCGCACATTCACCTTGATGGTCTTGGTGCCGCCCACCCGTTCGAATTCGCGCTCTTGGAGCACACGGAGCAACTTGGCCTGAAGATTCGGAGGGATCTCGGATACCTCGTCGAGCAGCAGGGTGCCCCGATTGGCGAGTTCGAAGCGACCCTCGCGGCGATCCGTGGCGCCGGTGAATGAGCCCTTCTCGTGGCCAAAAAGTTCGCTTTCAATGAGTTGCTCCGAGAGGGCAGCGCAATTGATCTTGATGTAGGGTTCGCTGCGGCGAGGCGAATTGCGCCAGAGTTCACGGGCGACCATTTCCTTGCCGGTGCCGTTCTCGCCGGTGATCAGCACGGTCGCATCGGTGGGAGCGACCCGCTCGATCAGTTGCCGGAGTCGCTGCATGGAGGGCGTGCGACCGAGGAGGTCGCCGTCTCCGCCGTCTTGTTCGCTGAAGTAGCGGTTGACCTTGATGAGTTGACGGAAGGAATCGGCCTTTTTCAGCACGATCTCGATCTGCGAGGGTGAAAACGGCTTGATGAGGTAGTCGAAGGCCCCTCCGCGCATGCATGCGACCGCGCTCTCGATCGTACCGTGCCCGGTCATCATCACGACCAAGGGACGATCCGGAAGCGTGGTCAATCGCTCAAGTAGTTGCTGGCCATCGCCATCTGGAAGCCGCACATCCAACATGACGAGGTCAAAGCTCTCCCGCGCGAGGATTCCCTCGGCCTGGGCGATGCTGCCGGCGATTGAGACGGTGTACTTCTTGCGCCGGAAGATCTCCTCGAGCACCTTTTGGATGATCGGCTCGTCATCAATCACGAGGATGCGCTCGAGGGACATGGCGAGGGGGCTATGTAGTCAAGGCGTGGTGACAGCGTGTCAGGTAAACGGCTGTTTCGTTGACTGGGAAGGAAAAACCCCGGGCTCAGCTTTGCGCTAGCGTCGCGGTCAGCGGGACCGCTGCGATGAGGCGTTGGACGTGCTGGATGACGGTCGACGGGAAGAACGGCTTGCTGAGGCAAACCAAGGGTTCAGCGAGGCCGGATGACGCGCGGTCATTGGGCTGGAAGGCCCCGCTGGTGATCAAGATGGGGAGCTGGGGGTTGAGTTCCCGGATCGCTCGGGCGACGTCCCAACCGCTCATGCCCGGCAAGCCCACGTCGGTGAAGAGAAGGTGAATCTCGTCGCGGTGGCGATGGAACAGGCTCAGGCCCTCCTCTCCGTCACGGGCCCAGCGATAGGCAATGCCGTGGCTCGCGAAAAGACCCTCCCAGAGTCGCCCAATGTCCACCTCATCCTCGACGATCAGGACGGTCCCCGAGGCGGAGTCCGATACGGTCGCGACGGGTTCTGCGGGTAGTGCGGCGACGGATGCCGCCCGGCAGGGGAAGTGGAGATCGATCCGGTTGCCTCGCGTGGGTTCAGACGAGACCTCGATCCGGCCCTGATGGGAGCGCATGATGCCGTAAACCACGGCAAGCCCCAGCCCCCGGGTCCCGGCGCGGGATTGGGGGCCGGAAAACGGATCAAAGAGCCGCGCGCGCTTGGACTCATCCATTTCCGGACCTTGGTCGGCGATTGAAACGACCAGCGTGGCCGGCAAATCAGTAACGGTGGACGCCTTCTGAGGGATGAATTCGGTTCGAATGGTCAGCGTACCGCCTGACTCCATGACATCGCTACCATTTTGCAGCAGATGTCGAAGTCCGAGAAGGACTTGGGAAGCATCGAGTTCCATCGCGACGGGGCGTGAGGTGAAGTCGCGGACCACGGTGATTCCGTCCGGTGGCGCCGGAAATGCGTGGCCGACTGCCTCCTCAATCACGGCGTGAATGTCGACGCGGCGGAGGTCTGGTGGATGTTGATGGGCGAAGAGTTGGAGTTGGCGGACGATGTCCGCGCCTCGTTTTCCCGCATCGAGGATTGCATGGGCGGCCCGGGCAAGGCTGGGGGAGCGGTCGGCGTGGTCGCCGATGAGGCCGCCGTAGCCCAGGATGATCGTGAGCAGGTTATTGAAGTCGTGGGCGATGCCACTGGCGAACGTACCGAGGCTTTCGAGTCGCCGCGTCTCCTCGCGGCTTGCTTGGGCGGCGTCGCGTGCCCGGACATCATGCAAGGTCAGGAGTTGCCACGTTTCGGTCCCGACCGGGATGGCGGAGAGAGACAACTCGAACACCTCAAGCCGACCAGTGCTCGATGGCAGCGAGATGGGGAACGGCTTCGTGGCGGGCGCGCGCGCCGCCAAGGCGAGAGCGGGCGACACGTCCTGAAGTGCGGGCTGGATCTGAGGGGCGGTCGCCGGGAGATGGAGGTACTCGGCGAACGCGCCGTTGACCATGCTGAGGCGTCCCGAGGGATCGACCAGGGCCAGTCCGACCGGAGCCTGTTGATAGACGGCCGAGAGTACGCTCGGGAAGACGTGGGAGGTGGGATCGGTTTGGCTACCCGGCGAAGCGCTCGGACTCTCGGCGGCGGTTGGGGCTTCGGGCCGCGGGCGATCGATCACGAGGGCGCAATGGGAGAGGAGTCCGCGCTCGTCCGGGACCGGAATCACCTCCAAGGACACCTGGACCAGCCGATCGGGAGGGAGTGTGAGACGAACGGGGAAAGTCCGGGCCAGTCCGACATCGACCGCTTCGCGAACGCCGGCACGGTCGCCCTTCTCAAAATACCGGTCGCAGAAGACGGAAAACTCCACCGCGGGCAGCGCGTCGGCGCTGAGCAGCGTCAGGACGGAAGGGTTCGCGTACACCACGGCTGACGGAAAGCCACGTCTGACCATGACGAGGTGGAGCGGAATCCCTCCGAATAACCGGTCCATCACCGTCCCGGAGAGACGCGGCAGGGTAAGGTCCGGTACCAAGGCGGGTGGGCGTGGGGGTGCGACGGACATCCGGGGCGTGGGTGGCAGCGCTTAAATCGGCCTCGCGATGCAAAAATCCAGCGAAGATGTTCAAGCTGAGCCGTCGCCGTGACGAGAAACGGGCGTTATGTCGCTGCGGTTGCTCTCGTTTCTCTCGCTGATTCAGCAACGGCTGGAGCGGACTGCTCCCGAGGGGGGTGGGCACGCGGCCATTCGCTCGGTCAATTACGAGCAGGGATTGGGCCGACTGCTCTTTCGTGGAGGCGGGGCGATTGCCCTGCAACTTCAGGGTGGCGCATCGGCGCAGGGCTGCATCAAGGCGACCCTGACGTGGTCGGATACCGCGGTGCGGGAGACGCGCACTTTCTTTCCAGGTACGGGTGGACATGACTGGTCGGCAGCGGCGGAGTCGCTGGCGCAGGCGTGGGTCGCCGGACCGGTGGCTCACGGCTCGGGGGGACGCAGTGCTCCAGAGATCGCGCCGGCGGAGCGCAGCTTGAGCCGTCGCGACGTCGCGGCGGCGGCAGCGGTGGCGGTCTGACGGGCCAGAGATCTGGACGCTGCGCGACTCAGTCGCGGGTGTGGGGAGCCTGCGGGTCAGGCGGCCCCGGTTAGGTGGGCACCGGAGGAACCCGGATCATCGGCTCGATGGTAGCGCGGCAGAACGGCGTGCGCCGTGGTCCTGAGTTGGTCGAGACCATCGAGTTCCGCGCGCAGCTGTTCCCTCGCGGCGCTCACGCGGGCGAGGCATTGCTGGTGACGGTCCACCAGAGTGCTTGCCCGCTGCCGAAGCTCCGACGTCCAGTCGGACGAGCCGGATCGGGCGCAGAGCTCGGCGAGACGCTCCGTCAGCAGGGCGGCGCGTGCTGTGCAGGCCTCGAGCGCCTCCCATGAATCGACGCCGATCAAAATCTCCTGCTCCCGAGACAGCGCTTCGAGGTCACTCAAGACGCGCGCGTACGGACCCGCGTTGAGACCGTCGGGTCCCATGACGCCTCAGGCGACGCCGCGGGCGCTGCCGCTTGATTGGACCTCGTCCTTGCGCAGCATCTCGGCCCAGCCATCGCGCAGCTGGCGGAGGAGGCGTTCAACCTCGTCGACGGGTTCCGGACGTTTCTGGAGGTTGGCCTCCAGCAACCGCCGCAAGTAGTAATCGTAGAGGCGCGCCAAATCTGCGGCGTACTTCCCGCCGGACTGATGATCGAGGTTGGACTGCAGCTCGATCAGGATGTTCTGAGCGCGAAGAATGGAGGTGTTGATCTGTTCGATGCGTCGCGGTGAGGAGGCATCGGACGCGAAGGCCGCTTGGGCCTGGCCGAGGAACCGGAGTGCGCCGTCGTAGAGCATCAGGACCAACTGACCAGGGCTGGCCGTGAGGATCGACTGCGCGTAGTACGTGCGGGCACCGCCTTGCGAGAGGGTCATGATGACGGGATTTAGACCTGCTCGCTCGGGTCGGCGGACTGAAGAAGGACCTTGGCCAACTCCTCGATGATCTGCAGCGGAGGGTAGTTGGGATCAACGGCGAGATGGCGCCCTTCGGCAACCACCTCGGGCCGGACTTCCGGGGTTGCGGCGAGGGCCGCGCGCAGGGACTCCGCCCCGGTGAATGACAGGTGGTCGGAGCCGGGAACGAACGCCACCGACGAACGATTGCCGGCCTGTGACGGAGGCGTCGAGGTGCCCGCGACGCGCGAGGACCCTTGATAAGGATACGAGGGTTGGATCATGGTGCTATTCCGTGGTTGGTACGGTCAGCCCTCGGGAAAACGAGTCAGGGAACGCCGTGACGAGATAGGGGATGGATCGGATGGAACGCCGATTTCTTGAGAAATTACGTTGTAAGTCTTGCATCAGCGTGCAGGGAGCGTTGCCAGCAGGGTGGCGGCGACGTACGCCGCGAAGCGGTCGGGATTCTGCAGGATCGTATGGGTGAGATCCCCTGGTGCTCCGGGCTGAGGGGAGGGCGCGCCGGCATGGCGGCGGGCGGAGTTGCGCACGGCTGCGACGCTGGCATCGAAGAGTTCGTCGCAGGCCCAAAGGGTCTCCTGCGTGTCGGTGGTGACCAGGCGACCACGGATTCCCAGTGCGAGGGGAGGATAAGCGCGGGAAGACGTGACCTCGATGAAAAGGACGGCGTCTGCGGCGGTGCTCTCGCGCAGGCGACCTAGGAGACGATCCGGCAGCGGCTCGGTGGTGCGGACTTGGCGCTCGCCGACGAGACGTTGGAGCCGATCGCTGTCGAGCACGGTGAGTTCTGCGCGTGCCGCGCGGGTGAACTCCGCCTCGAACGCCGCGCCCACCGCGTTCAAGCCCTCGGCCGACACGCTCTCCGGACCGGAGACGGGGAGGATGAGCACCCGAGCCACCGAATGCGGAAACGTGGCGGCGGCGCGGATGTTCTTCGGGGCATGGAACGGGCCGACGATTGACCCGTCGGGCCGCGGGATCGACTTGCAGGCTCCCAGCCCGACGATCGCGGCGAGCACGCAGAGGGAAGCCGGCAGGCGATGGAAAGGGGTCATTTGGAGGAGGTGTTGCCGAGCCCGAAGGCCCGCGTGAGTTGGGATTGCATCTGCTGCAGCCGAGACTGCGCCGTCTCCATCGCGATGAAGCTCGACTCCAGCTGGCTGCGGCGCTGCGCGAGCCGGCGCTCAAGCGCTGAGATCTGGTCGGCGATGCCTGCGGTCGACCGATTGATCTGCCCCGTTTGCGTCGCCAGGGCTCCGGAGCTACCGCCCGTGCCGAGCGTGGTCTTCAGGATGCCATCCAGCCGCGCGGCGAATCCGCTGGAGCTGTTGCGCAGGAGCGCATCGACCTCGGCGGGTCGCTCGCGCAGCGCCGTTTCGAGGCGGGAGGCATCCTTGATCGTGAGCTGTGACTTGCCGGGGACAAAATCGATCCCGAGGTCCTCCAAGCGGCGCAGCCTCCCGGCGGGCTCGTCGGATGCGGCGAACGCGGCAGCACGCAGGGATTGGCCCCACGCCTGCACCTCTCGGTTACCACTCAGGACCGCACTGGTGACCTTTCCATCCGCGACCGTTACCCTGGTCTGATCCTCGAGGAAGGTCTGGGCGGTGTTGTAGCGCTCGATGAAACTGTCGATCGCGCTGCGCAGGGGCGCGGTATCGGGGCCGACCGTCACGGTCTCGCGTCCCGTGCTCCGGACCGCGAGCGTGAGTCCGGCGATGCCGTGGCTCGTCGCGTCCAGCGTGTTGGATGAACTCGTCCGTTCCGCTCCGCCGTCAACGGTGAACCTCGCGGGCGCCCCACGGGTGAAGCTTGCCTCAGACTGCAGACCCAGCGCCGCGAGCAGGCCGCCGGTAGCCTCGGCGACATGGATCCCGAGGTCGCCCGTCACATTGTTGCGGAGCGACAGCCGATCGGTGATCGCATCGTACTCCGCCGTGACGCCCGCGGTGGAGGCATTGATCCGGCTGATGACCGTCGCCAGCGAGTCGGAGTTGACGTTGTACGCGATGGCGACGCCGTTGATGCGGAAGCTGCCGTCGCCCG
>CAZEJZ010000136.1:0-7117 GCA_964512415.1 uncultured Opitutaceae bacterium | reverse complement strand
CTCGAACACAGCGCCCTGACCGACCGAAGCGTCGCGATGAAGGTCATCGGAGTCGGCGGCGCCGGCTCCAACGCCGTCGACCGGCTGAAGATGGAGAATCTGGAGCGCCTCGCGCTCACCGTGATCAACACCGATCACCAGGCCCTCGCCAGTTCGCCGGTGGAGGAGAAGATCCTCATCGGTGCCACGGTCACGCGCGGGCTCGGGGCCGGCGGCGACCCGGAACTCGGCCGCGAGGCCGCGGAGACGGATCGCGAGAAACTCCAGGCGGTTGTGGCCGACTGTGACCTTATCTTCCTCGTCGCCGGCATGGGTGGCGGGACCGGCAGTGGTGCCGCGCCGGTGCTGGCGGAACTCGCGACCGAGGCCGGGGCCCTGGTGATCGCCTTCGTCACGATGCCGTTCGCCTTCGAGGGCGGCCGCCGCCTGCGTCAGGCCGAGGAGGGCCTGCAGGCCCTGCGCAAGGTGTGCGATGCGGTCATTCCCCTGCCGAATGACGTCCTGCTGCAGGAGGCGGCCGAGAACGAAACCGTGCTCGATTCCTTCGCGCGCGCGGACGAGTGGATCGGCCGCGGCGTGAAGTCGATCTGGGGCATGCTGCACCGCACCGGACTGATCAATCTCGACTTCGCGACCCTGCGGCAGGCGTTCGTCGCACGTGGCGGAAAGACACTCTTCGGTCTCGGCGCCGGGCAGGGCGACCAAGCCGTCGCCGAGGCCATCGAGAGCCTCAAGCTGTGCCCGCTCCTGGCGACGCCGGAGTTTTCGCGCAAGGCCGAGCGGTTGCTGGTCAACCTGACCGGCGGACCGGATCTGACGCTGCCGAAGGTCAACGAGATGATGACCGCCGTGACCGAGCAGTTCGGGCGCGATTCACATGTGATCATGGGCGCGGTCATCGACGAGACGATGGCGGGCCGGGTCGAGGTGTGCGTCCTGGGCACCACCGACATCGGCAGCCGGGTGAACACGCGCCGGCCGGTCGCGCCGGCCCGCGCGCGTACGCCGTCGGGGTCGGCCCCCGCTGCGGCTGCCCGGGAGGAGGTGCCGACCAAGCCCGCCGCCGAGACCCCGGTCGCGCCCAGCGGCAAGGGTGCAGTCAAGGCCGGCAAGGCGGCCACGGCTCCGCAACTCTCGCTCGAACTCTCCGCCGAGCCGACCGCGCAGAACGAATTTCCGTTCAACGAGGTCGAGAGTCGCGGTTACTTCGACAAAACAGACCGGAATCTCTTCGAGGGACAGGATCTCGACGTTCCCACCTACCTGCGCAAGGGCGTCAAAATCGTGCTCTGACCGCGCGTCACCCCGGGGCGCCGCGGCTCAGTCGGGACGTGACCCTCCGGCCGCGGCGCTGGGCGGATTCGCTCAGGGTGCCTTGCAAAGGCGGTTGTTCGTGGCGTCGCACTCTGGCGTCGCGCCGGGGGCCAGCTTTACAACGATCGCGCCGCAAATTTCTGCGGGGAACGGCATCGCGTCCCACTCGGGAAGGCGCCGGTCGTTGTCGACGTTGGCTTCAAACGTCAGCGTCGTGACCTCGCCGGGGGTGAGGCTGGGCAGGGGTTGGCTGGCCATGGTGCGTCGCGCTTTCCCACCCGGGGAGAACTGCAGCGTCACCACGGAACCCGAAGCGGCCTTGAAGGTTTCGCCGCCGACGTTGGTGACTTCGACGACGAACTGGTAGCGCGTGAGGGTTTTCGAGGCCTTGATCTGCGTGGCCCGGACGTCAGTCACGGCCGGATCGGGACACTTGTTCTGGGGCCCGGCGACGAGGGTGCCGGCGGTGACGAGGAGGGCGGCGAGGAGCGTCTTCATGGGATTCGCAGGTGTGAGGCAAGCGGGTTCATCCGGTCGTGGCGGAGCGGCCTCGGCGCCCCGTATCCATGGCCAACTACATGGTAGTTTAAGGAGATAGCGTGAGCTGCGGTCAAGCCGGGATTGACGGGTCGCGTGGCGCGGCGCCATCCCCCTTGGCAACGCCGGAGCTTTCTGCACACTTCCCCGCATGTTCGTTGATGAATGCGTGATCAAGGTCCAGGCCGGCGACGGCGGGCGCGGCTGCGTCTCGTTCCGTCGCGAGAAATACGAGCCCTGGGGCGGACCCAACGGCGGCGACGGTGGGAAGGGGGGCGACGTGATCCTGCTGGGCGACGACGACACGAACAACCTCATCGACTACAAGTTCAAGCCTCACTGGAAAGCCGAGCGCGGCGAACACGGTCTGGGCAAGGATTGCCACGGACGCGAGGGCAAGGCAGTCATCCTGCGAATGCCGCTGGGTACGGTGGTGATCGATGATGAGACCGGCCGCGTGGTCGCGGAGGTCGTCGAGGACGGCCAGCGCGTTGTCCTGTGCAAGGGCGGCAACGGTGGCTGGGGCAACACCCACTTCAAAAGCTCGACGAATCGCGCTCCCCGCAATGCGAACCCCGGCCATCCCGGTGAGGCCGGCACATTCCGTCTCGTTCTCAAGAGCATCGCGGACGTCGGTCTCGTGGGTTTCCCGAATGCGGGCAAGTCCTCCCTGATGAACGCGATCACCCAGGCCCGGCCCAAGACCGCCGCCTACCCGTTTACCACGCTCCACCCGCAAATCGGTGTCATTGAGTACCCCGATCCCACCCGTTTCGACCGCATCCTCCTCGCCGATGTCCCAGGCCTCATCGAGGGAGCGAGCGAGAATCGGGGTCTCGGTCACCGGTTTCTCCGCCACATCGAGCGCTGCCGTCTACTGATGTTCCTGATCGACATGGCGGGGGTCGACGGCCGGGATCCGCGCGAGGACTACCGCGTGCTCCTGAAGGAGCTCAAACTTTACGATCCCGCCCTGCTCAAGAAGCCGCGTCTGGTGGTTGCCAACAAGATGGACCTCCCGGAAGCGCGGGACCAACTCGCGAAGTTCAAGCGGCGGCACAAGGTCGACGTGCTGACGATCTCCTGCCTCGAAGGCCGTGGTCTCGACACCCTCAAAGAGGGCCTGCGCCGCCGCGTCCGCGGTCCAGACCCCAAGCCCAAGAAAAAGCGCGTCTGAAGCGGAGGCCACGGCGTGACGTAGTGAAGGTACATGTCACCCGAGAATCGCGCGCTGCTCATGCGGGCCAACCGCCTCATGGGCGCCTCCCTCGTCGAGGCTAACCTGGTCAAGATCGACGACCTCGAAAAAGCCAACGAGAAGCTCTTCGAGATCATCGCCGCGCAAAATGCCCGGCAGAGCACGCTCTTGGGGGTGCTCTGCAATCAGATGAAGGTCCTCAACGAGGATGACGTCATTGCTTATGTAACTGAAAAAGAGCCGGTTGGGCTGATCGATCTCCGGTCGTACGATGTGTCGGAGGACTTGCGCAAGACATTGGATACAGCAGCGTGTTGGGCGACGTGGACGGTGCCGTTCGATCGCGAGGATGATTTCTACTCCGTGGCGACGGCCTACTACCTGAGCGCGGCGGTGCGGAAGCACTGGGAGAAGACTCTGGGCGGTCCGATCATCTGGTACGCGACGACGCTGGAGATGCTGGCGGACTATTTGGAGAAGTGGGATGCAGAGCGGCTGGCGATGCCGACGTTGGTCCGATCTGGCACCTAACCCGAACCCTCAGCACGGAATTTCCTCATGCCTCTCGGAAAAGTTCAGACCCAGGTGGTGGCCAAGCTCGAAGAGTTCGGTCGCATCACCTCGGAGCAGCGTCAGGCGCTGGCGGCCCATCCTGACGAATTGAGCGGCGAAGCGCTCGACAAGCTGCTGCAGGAGAATCACGGCATTACGCCGTTCCAATTGCTCGTTGCCCGCGCCCAGGCGCTGGGGCTGGCGCCCTGCAATGTGACCCGTCACCGGGTGTCGGCCGCGACGTTCGAACGCATCCCGCAGGAGTACTGCCAGGAACACGTCGTCCTGCCGGTCGGGCAAGTCGGTGATTTCCTGCTCGTCGCGTTCGCCAATCCGTTCGAGGTGACCGTCCCGGCACGCTTGCAGGAGATGACCGGCAAGCGGATCATCCGCCTCCTTGGCCGCGAGAAGGACATTCGGGACAAGTTCGCCAAGACGAACGAGCGCGCCGGTTTCGATGAGGTGGTGCAGCAGATCGGCGCGGAATTCGGCAAGACCGGCGAAGAGGCTTCCTCGGAGGAGGTCAATGAGGAGTCCGGACCGATCATCCAACTCTCGAACCGCGTCATCGAGGACGCCTATTACCTCGGTGCCTCCGACATCCACGTCGAGCCGCAGGAGAAGGAAATGGTCGTCCGGTACCGCATCGATGGCGTCTGCCAGGAGAAACTCCGTCTTCCGGCACGAGTCGGCCCGGCGCTCGTCGCGCGCCTGAAGATCATGTGCAACCTCGACATCGCGGAGCGCCGCCTGCCGCAGGATGGACGCATCGTCTTCAAGCAGTACACGAAGAAGGGAATGGACATCGACCTGCGTGTGTCGACCGCGCCGCTCAATCACGGCGAAGGCGTGGTGATGCGTATCCTCGACAAGCAGAAGTCGACCTTGCCCATGACGGCACTCGGTTTCTCCGAGGAAAACCTGGTCCGCTACCGCGAGGTGATCCGCCAGCCGTACGGGATGATCCTGCACTGCGGACCGACGGGCTCCGGCAAGTCGATGACGCTTTATTCCGCGCTCAACGAGATCAATTCACCGGAGCTGGTCATCCGCACCGCCGAGGATCCGATCGAGTACACGCTCAATGGCATCAACCAGATGCAGATGCACCGGCAGATCGGCCTGACCTTCGCGGCCGCGCTGCGCTCCTTCCTGCGTCAGGATCCCGACATCATCCTGGTGGGTGAGATTCGTGACAAGGAGACCGCGAACATCGCGGTCGAGGCGGCGCTCACCGGTCACTTGCTCATCTCCACGCTGCACACCAACGACGCGCCGTCGACGGTGGCGCGTTTGACCGACATGGGGGTGGAGCCGTTCATGATTTCATCGTCGCTGCTCTGTGTCTGCGCCCAGCGCCTGATGCGCCGCGTCTGCAAGAGCTGCCGCTACCAGGCCGAGCCGCATGCTCGGGAGAAGGAGATTCTCGAGAAGGGCCTGGGTTGGAGCGGTCCGATCTACAAGGCGAACCCGCGAGGCTGCCCGAAGTGCGGCAATTCGGGTTACAAGGGGCGCGTGGGCATCCACGAGCTCATGATCACCAACGACGAATTGGTCGATGGCATCAACAAGGGTTTGGAGGCAGCTGAGTTGAAGCGCATCGCGATGCGGGCGGGCATGAAGACGCTGCACCAGGACTCGTTGTTGAAGGTGCGCGAGGGAATCACCACGCTGGAGGAGGCGGTGGCGACGGTGCCGATCGACCTGTAGGCGGGGGTGTCGGGCCGGGCCCAGAAACCGGCTGGGACACAGCGGGCGTCGGGCGCGCTGGGGCCGGTCGGGCGGGCACTCGCTTTTTTGGGTTTCATCGGTGCCGTGGGTCCTTAGGGTGGGGCGTTTTCCCATGCCGCTTCCGTCGTTTGCTGCCTCCACCCGGTCTGTCGTTCGTGCCGCCGTCGTGTCCGGCGCAGTCGCGGCATTGGTTCTCGCCGCGTCCGGGTGTGGCGGTGGCGACCGTGAGCCCGGCGCGCCGCGGCCGGTGGACAAGCGGGTCGCCGCCGAGGCGGAGGGCCATGCGAGCGAGGCTGCGTTTGCCGCGCAGATCCGGGACTACCGCCGCGCCGAGGCGTCCCTGACGAAAGCCATTGCGCTGCGCGATGACGTGCCGGAGTGGTGGTTCAGCATGGGGCTGGTCCGGAACCGCCTCGGCAAGAAAGACGAGGCCCGCACCGCCTACCGGCGCGCCCTCGACCTGCACGAGGATCGCTACGATGAGACCCGCGCCACGTCCGAGATCATCTCTCAGGTCTACGTGCTGCTCGTCCTCAACCGCGAGTCCGACGCCCGCAAGCTGCTCGAGAAGGCGTCCCGCAAGCACCCGGGCGATGCTCGGCTGGAAGAGTTCAGCCGTTCGCGCGGGATCGATCGCCTCCTCGCCGATCCCGAGGTCCGGTCGAACCAACTCTGAGCCCGGCGCTCTCGTGGACGATTCCATCCGAGTCTTGGCCGCCTTCGCCCACCGGATCGAACCAGCCCCGGCCCCGCCGGTCTCTTTGCCGGTGTGTCATGACGAGCTCTTTTGCTGAATTCACGACGCTGGCGGTGTTGCATGCGCTGGCGGTGATCAGCCCCGGTCCCGACTTCGCGATCGTGCTCCGTCAGAGCGTGGTTCACGGACGGCGCGTGGCGCTTGCAACCAGCGCCGGCATCGGCACCGGAATCGTCGTACATGTGCTCTACTCCGTGCTCGGCCTCGGCCTCCTGCTGCGCACGTCGCCCTCGGTCCTCGGCGTCATCCAGATCGTCGGCGCCGCCTACCTGCTGTGGATTGGCGTGCAGTCGCTGCGCGCGCGGCCGCGGACCGATGACCCGCCCGACGTCCGGCCGGACGCCGCGCCTACCGAGGGTGAGGTGCGGCGCGCATTCGCGACCGGCTTTCTCACGAATGCCACCAACGTGAAGGCCACCCTGTTCTTCATTTCCGTCTTCTCGGTGGTGGTCAGCCCCCAGACACCACGCTGGCTGCAGGGCGCGTACGGCGCCTGGATGGCGGTCACCACCACCCTGTGGTTCTCACTCGTGTCCTTCGGATTCAGCCAGCCCGCCGTGCGCCGCGCGTTTCTGCGTCGTGGCCACTGGTTTGACCGGGCCATGGGGGCAGTCTTGATCGCACTTGCCCTCCGGCTCGCCTTGAGCCGCGGCTAGTCCAGGCGTCCACCCAGTCACCTCGCCGTCAGGTCGAGGGCGCCGCGGGCGATGGATCGCCTGATTGCCGAAGACCGGCTACGGCGACCACGCACGGGGCGGCGCGGCGAGACTGTAGTCGGCGAGCTCAAGCGAAAGGTTCGGATTGTACGCCGGATCGTGGGCGATGACGTCCCGCCAGCGGGCCAGCATCATCTCGACCTCGCGGCGGAAGCGCTCGTGCTTCTCCGGCGTGTCCTCGGCGCCCCGACTCGCGCTCTCGTGATGGTACAGTTCGGCGAAGGGAGTCCAGAGGTTGCGCAGCCCCGTGGCGCGCACACGGAGGCAGAAGTCGATGTCGTTGAACGCCACCGCCAGCGACTCATCGAGGCC
>CAZEJZ010000135.1:0-7117 GCA_964512415.1 uncultured Opitutaceae bacterium | reverse complement strand
GGGGACGACCATCACCGGCTCGGTCTCCAACGGTGTGCGTGAAGGCGTGGGCGACGTGTTCGATCTCTACGCGAAGCGCACGCTGAAGGACATCGAGGAAAACGGCTACTTCGTCCGCGTGGCGGCCGGTAAGGAATTCTACGTTTACGTTCTCGAGTCGGTCGATCCGCAGAAGGCGAGCGTGGCGGGGGTGAAATCACCTCAGCCCGCGCCGCCTGAACCCGTGGCTCCTCGGCCAGCTCCTCAACACCCAACCCAAGGATAACTATGCGAACCCCCTGGTATATTCTCCCCGCGGTTCTCCTCGCCGGTTGCGCGACCAAGCAGCCCGTCGCGATCCAGCCGCCCCCGGTCGCGCCCGTGGCCGCCGTCGTTCCGACCAAAGCGGTCGAGACGCGTTACGATGTGCGCGGTTATCGCGAGGCGGCGAATCCCTCGATTCGCCATGAAGCGCACGCCGTCTATCGCCGCACCATTGTCCCGGCAAACGCCACGGAAGACATGGGGACTGTGCCGCGCACGGGCTATGCCCCGGCGAGCCATGCTCCGCTTTCCGACGACGCCGAACTCGCGGCGGAACTCGCCACGCAAAAGGCCATCACGGGGGAGCTGCGTGCGATGCAGTCCTCGATGGCCGAAACCGAGCGTCGAATGCAGGCTCAGTATGCGCAACTGGTGCGCCAGAGTGCGGAAGCGGCGAAGCTCCGCGAGCAACTCGAAGCCGAGCGCGGCCGGCTCCGTTCCGGGGTGCCGCCTGCCGCGTCGGAACCGGTGGTTGCGAACGCCACGGCCGCCACGGAAGCGAAATGGTGAGAGCGCGTCATGAGTATCGCCGCCGAACACCTCGAAAAGCTCCGGACCTTGCCGGATCGCTTGAAGGCGATGCTCACGGGACAGGATACGGCTATCGATTTGGTCGCCGAGCGACTGCAACACGGTGAGCTTGGACTCACCGTGCCCGGCCGGCCGAAGGCGAGCTTCCTGTTTCTCGGCCCGACCGGCGTCGGCAAGACGGAGCTGACACTGCGCTTCACGGAAGACCTGCTTGGCCCGGATCGTGTCGTCCGGCTCGACATGTCGGAATACCAGACGGCGGATCGCCTCGGGTTGTTGCTCGGGACCGCCGATGAGCTGGGCCGGATCGCGGAGGGGTTCGATGCGTGCGGCGGCTGCGGCACGCTGCTTTTCGATGAGATCGAGAAGGCGCATCCGCGGGTCCTGGACGTGCTCCTTCAGTTGCTGGACGCAGCCCGCCTGACGACGGGCCGCAACCGCGTGTTGGATTTCTCGGCGTGGTATGTGGTGCTCACGAGCAACATCGGGGCACAGCGCATCATGACGCTCCGAAAGTCGAAGTATGAGACGATGGAGCGCCTCGTGCGGCAGGATGCGCAGCGGGAACTGCGACCAGAAATCTTCGCCCGCATCACGCTGACAGTGGTGTTCAACAAACTCGACTACGAGGCGCAGTGCGCCATCGCCGCCGCGCTGGTGGAGAAGGAGTGTCGGACGTTGGCCGGGCTGGGCTATCGGGTTTCCCCGGAACCTTCTGTGCAAGGAATTGTCGTTAGTCGCGGATATCACGAGCGGCTTGGGGCCAGGCCGATGCGTGATGCCGCCGAGCTTCTGGTTCGGAACGCGCTCGCTCGCGAATTACTCCGCGGGGGCGACGGCTCAGGCCGTCTGCTGCCGCATTCGGATGGAATGAAACTGCACCTGAACCCTGCCGCCTCATAGCCATGTTGCCCAAAAACGCCGCGCCACGCATCGTGGTCCTGAAGGGCGATAGACTTTACGGGGATTTGATCAGCCGACATATCAAAGACCTCTGGCGGAACGCCGACGTGCAGGTGTTTCAGCTCGGGTTCGACGCGCTCGATTCGATTCAGGCACGGGTGCCGGACCTGTTCATCACCGGCGTGAAGATCGACGACATGGATGGATTGGAGCACCTGGAGCCGTTCATCGAAACGGCGCTGCCGATCCTCGTGCTCACGTCGCGCAAGGACGCCCGCACCTTCGATCTTTTGCGCGGCATCCGCTACGATGGGCTTTACGATGGACACGCGGAGGGCATGGAGAATCTCCCGACCGCGTTGCAGGAAGTGATGCAACGCCGGCTCTACGTGAGCACGACGATGCTTCCGAATTTGAAACGGCCGAAGAACATCACGCTCGATGCCCTCACGGAGAAGGAGCAAATGGTGCTCTCGGTCATCGGGGACGGCTCAGACGATCAGCAGGCAGCGGAGCGGCTCGGGCTTTCGCCATACACCGTGAATACGCATCGGAAGGCGATCATGGCGAAGATGAAGCTGCATCACAAAGGTCAGCTCATGCTGTATGCGCTTCAGCACGGGTATATCTGGGTATCGCCCCAGCGGATTCAGTATCCCGGATTCCAGCGCCGTCTTCTGGCGACCGCAGTCGTGGCGAAAGTCGCACCGACGGAGCGCGCGAGCGCATAGCCTGAAACGTGGCGGTTACAGAGTGTCGGAGCCGGTCGCCAGATTGCAGGCCGTGCTCCAGGACAGCGTGGCATACTTGCCTTCACCGCCCTTTAGGAAGCGATTGCGCCGAATTAGCCGAGCGTCGAACCGGTGCTGCTCATCAACTCGAACGATGGCCAGCACGCTGAAGTTGCCGTTTCGTTTCACCCGCACAAATGAACGCTCTTTGTGGGGCGTGATGGTCTTGATTTCGACGAACTCGTCGCCGAGTCGTCCATCATGCCCTTGTGCATGGTCGCGGGAAAGCAAGACGCCGAATCTCTCAGCGATATATAGTTCTCCGATCTTGCCCCAAAGCGGCGATGGTGTGCCTGGATTGGCTTCATCGTGTGCTGCGGCCTCCGAAACGAGCCGGAGTAGGGATGGCGCCTCCGGCTGAGGCGCATCCTCAGGAAATGCGACGTGGAGATGCTGCCTTTCTTGGCGTTCAATCTGCTCGTTGATCCACGCCCAACCCACCCATTCACCGTCGTCCCAAATCCCTTCGCTAGAATCGGCGATGGGCAGTCCCGTCATCGAACAACGCATGTATGGATCGCTCATATACTCTGTCGAAGCTCAAGGTAGACCTCTCAACTCTATACGTCAGGCGAAAAAAGGGGCCGAAGCCCCTTCGTTCAGTCCTCATAAGGAAGCATGAGGGTGAGGACCGGAGCCGCGGTGTCGCCCGGGCCGATGTGCAGTTTCAGGGCATGCGTCCGCCCGGTGATGATGACGCTGAACCGGACAAGCTCTGGGTCGGTAGCGCTGCGGATGGTGAGCTTGGCCATGGTGGAGATGTCGTGGCAGATGCCGGACACATCCTGGCCCTGCTGTTGCAACGCCTCCTCGATGATGGCCCACACCGCCGACGTGCAGGCGAAGGGGTATTTCCAGTGTTGGCGGATGGAGTCGGCCTGGCTCAGGTCAACAAGGACGCCGTCCTCGATGGCTTGGGCGCGGGAGTAGGAGTAGATCGTTTCCCCGAACGGATTTTCACAGGACATGGTTTCATGCCGTTCGGCCCGTGGGGCGTGCGTCACGTCTCGTGACCTTATCGCCTACTGCCGATTGGCGATTTTCGCCCCACACCCGAAAGTCAAAGCGGTGGACGGAGCGCCGAGGCCGTGTCCTGCGCAGCAGGACCAACGAGGGGGAAGCGGAGTGATTCCGCGAGGTGGAGATCGCGCAGCGATACTACCTTGACCGGGTGTAAAATGGCGAAACCAGCGGCTGGCAGTCGCTAGAAGATTCGAGCGAAGCGAGCGTCGGGTCGGTTGTTGGGAGCGGCGCCGCAGGACACAAAAAAGCGGCCGGGGTTACCGGCCGCCGTGGTGGCGAGGGTCACTCGCTCTGTTCGGACTTCAGTTCCGCGAGGCGGTCGAAGATGAACGTGTGGGCCTGGTCGGCCAGCTTGGCGACGAGCGGGAGGTCATCACGGCCGAAGCTGTCGGTGTCGTGATAGTTCTTGGCGTCGTCCACGTAGGTCCGAGCGAAGGTCACGTTGTAGAATTTCTTCTGGTCGGCTTCGTTCTCCCACACGGCGGCCTTGATCCGGCCGAGGCGGAAGGTTTTCACCGGCAGCTTGGCGCTGGTGGCGGCCTTGGCAGGCGAGGCGGGTTGAGCGGTCTTGGAGGGCATATAGTTCCTTTTTTGATTTTGAGGAGCGGAGTTGCTGTCTCGCCCCAAGGCGGGGGTGCCGGCCGGGACGAGGGGACGGTTGGGGGGATTCCTTTCAAGGAGGACCCGAACGCTCCCTGTCCGCGCAGCGGCGGCGCGGCTGGAGGGGCCGCCAGAGACAGAAAGAACGATCCCGGAAAAAAGGACGTGCCGCCTTGGCGGCGTTGCCCGGAAGAACGCGGACCGCTCGCAGCCATGACCGCATGCAGCGTTGCCGGTGTGCGCCGCGCCACCGCCGGGTCGAAGCGTGGGAGAGCGAAGCCGGAGAAATTCCGCAACGGTCTCGCCCGGTCTTGGCCGACGACATTTCACGACCCTGCCGGCGGTGATGACTCCCGCCGACGAGGACGAACCTCACGGGCAGCGCGATTCGCGGAGCTTGAGTCAGCCGTGACCTCGCCTGACGGTCGGCCGGTCCCGGCCGCTTTGGGTCCGCAGGCATCGCTCGGTGTGTGGGGCGTCGCATGACTCTACGGTGATGGATCGCCGTGCCTCGCCCGATGCTCCGGGCCTACCGAATCCGGTGTAGGATTCGCCCCGCGATTTCGGCAGGGCCGCTCGATTGAGGATGACGCCGGGTGGCGCAGAAATGGATGCAACGAAACCCAACTCATCCATGAAAACGAACCACACGACATCATCCATCACCGGCCCCGACGCGGCAGCGTCGGTGGTGCGGTATCAAATCTATCGGCAGAACCGCGCGGGGCTTTTCCTCCCTGGTCAACGAACCGACTCGGCGCCGGAGGCGGTCGAGGCGTTCCTGAATCAGACGCCCGCCTTCGATGGCGGCGAGGTGCGCCTCTTCGATCACCGCGAGCAGCGCATGGTCGCGTCGGTGGAGTGGAGGACTGAAAAGACCGACTTTGGCTTTCCGGTGCATCACCGCGTGAACCGTTTTCACAATGCGATGGTCGAACAGCTCGCGGCTGATGTCTTGGCGCGCGAAAGCCTCCGGGAGTCCGTTCGGCATAGCCTGCTGGCTGGGGTTTGATCGCCATGAATCCGACCTCCCGGGCGATTCTTCAATCCGTCGTGACGACCGACTCCTCCCTAACGAGCGGGGAGCGGGATCTGGTGCAGCGACTGATTTCCGGGCAGGTGGAAGAGGCTGCACGCGGAGGCGACAGCGACGCTCGTGCCCTGGTCACGCAAAAGCGCGCGGCGGAACTCCTCAGCGTGAATCGCGTGACGATCTGGAGAATGACCAAGGAAGGACTGCTTCACCCGGTGGAGATTATCCCCGGAACCTGGCGTTATCCGCTGGGTGAAATTATGCGACTTACGCAACGTGGGATCGGGTGTTTGGTCGGCTCTCCTCGGGAGCAGGGCGTCCCGGGCATCCCTTCAGCCGCCTAAATTTCCTACAGTTTTTGCTGTCGTAGCCACTCCGCCAGGAGTGGCTATTTTATTGATGTTCAACGGTCAGACCTGCGGGTGCGGAGCCTGAAGGCCGATGGGGAAAACCTGCTTTTCGGCTCGAAAAAATGTTTGGCGTAATGTTTGGTTTTGGTGTCCCAAAGTTGCCTCGTGTTGACTGAGGTTGCACGCGGACAGCCGCTCTTTCGAAAATCGCGCAAGTCATTAAGCAGAAACCCCCGGGAGCAGTTTCCGGGGGTTTCAAATTGGGTGCAGGGGTTGGATTTGAACCAACGACCTTCAGGTTATGAGCCTGACGAGCTACCAGGCTGCTCCACCCTGCAACAATGGGAAGGTCAGACGTTGCGCGCGGCGGTCCGGGTGTCAATGGCCTTTTCCGTTTTCCCCGGAATTCTCGCTTGCCAGGGTGGGGCGGCTGCTCTGTTTTGGACGACTCCGCCCATCCCGGGTGGAGGTCATCTCAACCATAACCCATACCATCGATCGCAAGGCGGCCATCCCGGCCGACCTGTGTTCAAGGTCAGGAACATCAGATCAACTGCCATGAGCCTCAGTATCAACGTCAAGGATCTCCTCGATGCCGGCGTCCACTTCGGACACCAGACCAAGCGCTGGAATCCGCGCTCCAAGCCCTACGTCTTCGACCATCGCCAGGGCATCACCATCATCGATCTCGGTAAGACGTTCGCCGCCCTCGAAAAGGCCGTCGCTTACCTCGAGGAAACCGTCGCCAACGGCGGCAATGTCCTCCTCGTCGGCACCAAGCGCCAGGCCCAGGACATCGTCCGCGAGGCCGCCAGCGCCACCAACATGCCGTTCTGCGTCGACCGCTGGCTCGGCGGCACGCTGACCAATTACGAGACCGTCAAGAAGTCCATCGCCAAGTACAAGAAGTACCAGCAGATGGACACCGCCGGCGAGCTGGGCAAGTTCTCCCGCAAGGAGGAATCCGCCATCCGCCGCGAAAGGGCCCGCATGCAGCGCAACTTCGCCGGCATCGTCGACATGGGTGATCTCCCGAGCGCGATGTTCGTCGTCGACGTCTCCCATGAGGCCATCGCCGTCGCCGAGGCCGACCGCTGCGGCATCCCCGCCGTCGCCTTGGTCGACACCAATTCCGACCCGACCACCGTCAAGTTCCCGATCCCGGGCAACGATGACGCCGTGAAGTCCATCCGCATCATCGTCGACACCGTCGTCGCCGCCATCCAGTCCGGCCTCGCCCAGCGCGACTCGCGTCGCCAGGCGCGCGGCACCGCGGACTTGAAGGCCGCCACGGCCGCCGTCGCCGCCGCGACCGGCGCCACCGCCGAGCCCGCTGCGGCCCCGGCCGCCGAGGTTGATCTCTCGTCCCTGCCGGGCGCGCTCGTCGCGACCGTCGAGGGTGAGGGCGACGCCGCCACGGCTGCCGCCGCCGCTGCGAAGAAGAAGGCCCCGGCCCGCAAGAAGATCGCGGCGCCGAAGAGCGAGTAAGCCCACCGCGCGGCCCCCCCGGTGCGCCCCGCGCCGGCCGTCGCCCTCCCGCGACGCGCCGCCGTTGTCGGAGAAGAACACGACGAGCGTGCGGT
>CAZEJZ010000134.1:0-7152 GCA_964512415.1 uncultured Opitutaceae bacterium | reverse complement strand
TCGGTCAGGCCCGCCTCAACCTGTAGCTTCAGGTAAAGGCCTTGGCCGCGTGTTGGCTGATCGAGGAGGCCCTCGCCGCGCTTGGCGACCGGGACGGCGCCACCCGCGCCCGCGCCTCGGCCGATCGCATCGTCCGCACCCTCGAGGCGAAGTACGATCCTCAGCTAGCCGCGTTTCCGGCCGTCTTCGAAGGTGGAAATCGTTCCGTCATCCTGCCGGCGATCGAGGGCTTGGTGTTTCTTCTTCACCTCGGTCGCGAGCGCGCTCTGCGCCGCCGCTATCCGGCGCTGCTGGCGCGCCTTGAAGAACACCTGCGCACCGCGCTCCAGCCCGGCGTCTGCCTCGACGCGACGAGCGGAGCGTGGAAGATTTCCAGCACAAGCACGAACACCTGGTTCAGCAAGATCGCGCTCGCCCAGCACGTCGCCCGCAGCCTCTTCCCGGAGGCGCTCACTCCCGCCGCCCGCGACGGCGATCGCGTCCACGCAGACTTCCAGCGCGGACCCCATCTCGGGGCGCATGCAATGGTGGACCAGTTCCACAGCGCCACGGGACAGCCGCTCGGCAGCCTTTACTATCCGCGTGGCGTCACTTCATTCCTGTGGTTGCAGGAGCGTCCCGCTCCCTCCCCATGATCCCCCTGCCACCACTCGCCGTGCTTGGCCAGTTGACCCTGCTCCAAATCGCCATCCTCGGCGGCTACTTCGCGCTGCTGCTCAGCATCGCCTTCGCCTTCCGGCGGATGAACCGGGACGGCGACGACTACTTCCGCTCCGGGTCGCAAGGCAGTTGGTGGCTGGTGGGCATGAGCACCTACATGGCCTCCTTCAGCGCGTACACCTTCACGGGACTTGCCGGCGCGGCCTACGTCGCCGGCTACTCGGCTTCGACCAATTTCATCGCCAACATCATCGGTTTCAGCCTCAACGGCCTGTTCCTCGCCGCCTGGCTGCGCCAGTTGCGCGTCACGACCGCCCCCGAGGTCATCCGCGACCGCTTCGGGCCGCGCGCCGAACTGCTCTACAGCTGGGTCGGCAACTTCTTTGGCGTGCTGTACGCGGCGATGACCCTCTATACGCTCTGCATCTTCGCCTCGACGGTGTTTGGGCTGCCCCTGATCCCGACGATCATCACGGTCGGCGTCGTCGTGATGTTCTACTCGGTGCTGGGCGGGCGCTGGGCCGTGATGGGAGCCGACTTCGTCCAGGGGATGATCCTGATCCCGATCACCGTGCTGCTCGCCTGGCTGTGCCTGCGCGCCGTCGGGGGCGTCGACGGGTTCTTCGCCGCGGTGGAGAGCCGCGGACTCACCGACGAGTTTGCGTTCATCAAGCCGCCGCGGGAGGACCTCAACTACAACTTCACCGCTCCGTGGGTGCTGGCGTCGACCATCGTCCTGCTCTGCGACCGGCTCAGTCTTAACGCCGCGCCGCGCTACTTCTCCTGCCGCGACGGGAGGCACGCCTCCGGCGCGGGCTGGCTGGTGGCCGGACTGATGGCCGCCAGCACGGTGGTCTTCTTCCTGCCCCCGATGGTCGCCCGACTGCTCTACAGCGACGCGGTCGCGGTGGCGGCGGTGCCCAAGGCGGCCGAGGCCAGCTACGCGATCGCGAGCATGCAACTGCTGCCCGAGGCCCTGATGGGCCTGATGGTGGTGGCGATCTTTTCCGCCACGCTCAGCACGATGGACTCCGGACTCAACCTCTTCGCCGCCGTCTTCGCCAAGAACATCTACCCGGCCTTCCGACGCTGGCGCGGCCTGCCTCCGGTCGAGGGCGCCGCGCTCGTGCGCGTCGGGGAGGCGCTGACGTTTCTGTCCGGCTGCGCCATCATCGGCATCGCCTGCTACTTCGCCGCGGCGAAGGGTAAGGGCGCCTTCGACCTGATGCTGGAACTGGGCGCACTCCTCGGCATCCCCATGTCCACGCCGCTCGTGCTCGGGCTCTTCACCCGGCGCGCCCCGCGCCGCGCCGCCGTGTGGTCCATGCTCTCCGCACTCGGCGTGTCCTTCATTGGCTACCTCACCGGGCGCGTCGACTTCGTGCGCGACCTGCTCGGAGCCTGGACCTACGATCAAAAGGTGTTTGTGACGATCTTGACCGGGGTCGTCGGCTACTGTGCGACCTACCTTGCCCGGAGGGACTCGCCCGAGGATCAGGCGCGCACCGCGGAATTCTACCGTCGCATGCGCACACCCGTGGACTTCGAGCGCGAGGTCGGCAGCCGGCCGGGGCAGCGCAGCCAAGCGTGGATCCTAGGGTGGTTCAGCCTCGCCACCGGTGCCGCCGTCTCCCTCCTGGTTTTCCCGACCGAGGGATGGGCTTGGAACGGCAAGTTGGGCGTCCTCTCAATTGCCGGCTTCCAGATGCTGATCGGCTCCGTGCTGCTCTGGGCCGGCCGCCGGAAGCGGACGGCGGCGACTTGACCGGCAATCCGGACCGCCAGCTTCCGCCAAACACGCTCCTCCCTACCGCCCGAAACCCTGAACACGGTCGATGCCCGGGAAAATTGGTGGGGCGTCTACACCGCACCCTCGCGTTTGAGCGAAGGGGATGGTGACCTGGTGGACGACCCCGTCGACTTCTCCGCTTGGTTGTCGGATTCTCCCGCACCCGAGCCCCTGATCCTGCCATGAAGCGCCTCCTCCTCCTCGCTTGCGCCGCTCTGTCCTGTCGGGTCGCGACCGCCGCGATCCACTCGCCCGCTGCTTACGGCGCGGTGCTTGACGGCACGACTAACGACGGCGCGGCGTTGCAGCGCGCGATTGACGCGGCAAATTCGGGCGGCGGGGGCGTGGTGTCGATCCCGGCCGGCCGCCGGTTGCTCACCGGATCGATCGAGATGAAGTCGCATGTGACGCTCCACCTCGAGCCGGGCAGCCAGATCATCGCAAGCACTGAGCCCGCCGACTACCGCGTCCCCGTCCTCATCTGGGCCCTCGGCGCGGAGGAGATTGCGTTCACGGGGACCGGGACGATCGACGGAAGGGGCATCGCGTTCATGGCGGAGGAACTGCCGTACATCTTCCGGCCGAAGCCGTGGCGCCCGAAGCTGATGAGGCTCGAGGGCTGCCGACGCGTGCGGATGTCGGACCTGACGCTCCGCGACTCGCCCTCCTACACCGTGCATCTGGTCGGTTGTGACGACGTCGCGATCCGGGGCATCACGATCCTGAACAACCTCAAGATCCCGAACTGCGACGGCATCGGTCCGGACCGCTCGCGCAACGTCCGCATCAGCGACTGCCACATCGAGGCGGGCGATGACGGCATCGTGATCAAGGCCACCCGGGACAACGCAGCCTACGGACCCAGCGAGAACATCGTCGTGACCAACTGCACGATCCGTTCCAGCTCGGCCGCGCTGAAGCTGGGCACGGAGACCACTGACGACATCCGGGACGTCATTTTTTCCAACTGCGTGATCCGCGGGAGCCATCGCGGCGTGGCGATCGTGCTCCGGGATGCCGGCAGCATCGAGAACGTGCTCGTGGAGAACCTGATCATCGAAACCCAGTTGCTGCACCCCGCGTGGTGGGGGGCGGCCGAGCCCATCTACGTGAGTGCGCAGCCCCGGACACCGAACGGCCGGATCGGTCGGGTGCGCAACCTGCGGTTCAGCCAGATTCTCGCTCGTGCCCAAGGGGGTGTCTTCATTTGCGGTTCGGCCGCCGCGAGGCCGGAGGATGTCGTTCTTGAAAATGTTACGGTGGAACTCGCGCCGCCCGCCGACTTCCCCCGCAGCCGCATTGACGTGCGTCCCCCGGAGCCCGTCGAACCGCCGGGGGCGACGGAGCCATTCCGGGCCGGGCAGTTGCGTGGCGTGGCGGAGGCCCCGCTGGCGGGTTTCCGCCTCCGGGAGGTCCGCGGTGCCTCGTTGCTTCGCTGCACGGTCCGCTGGGTCGGGGGCCGGCCGGAGGGAGGCGTGGCAGTCGAGGCGCCTGCGGGTGACGCCGTGCGCCTTGAGAATGTTCGTGAGGAAGAGCTTCTGACTAAACCCGGACCGGGCTGAACCGACGCCGAGGCGTTCCAGCCCGGATGGATTCACCCGAGGATCACGCGCACACCGCGCAATTCTTACGCCGAGTGCGCACGCCCGTCGACTTCGAGCGTGAGGTCGTCACCAAGCTGGGCCAACGCAGCCAGGCACCGATCCGCGGATGGCTCAGCCTCGCGACTGGCGCCGCCGTTTCGCTCCTGGCATCCCCACCGAAGGCTGGGCCTGGAACGGCAAGGCGGACGTCCTCGCGATCGCCGGGTTCCAGGTACTGACCGGTTCCGTCCTGCGCTACGCCGACCGCAGCCCACGGTCTGGAGGAGTCGGAATGCGGACAGGTCAGCGGGACTCGAAGGGCACCTCACGGTCGCAACGCCCGCGCGACCACCGCCTCCAGCACCGTCTCCGCCATCCGCTCCGCCGCGTCCGTCTGGCCGATGTTGGTCAGGATCACCACGCCCGCCGACGGATTCGTGGTGAAGCGGACGTGGCTCGTGAAACCCGGGGTTCCTCCCGACTTGGAGAAGTACGTCCGGCCGTTCCGGGTTTCGACCGAGAAGCCCAACGCCATTTTCCGTCCGCCGAGGTCGAACTGGACCGTCTGCGAAAGCGCCACGGCGTCCGCCAGCGTCGCGGGAGGCGCGAGGTTCGCGGCGATGAAGGCGAGCATGTCGGTTCCCGTCGAGCGGAGCGCGCCGCTCGCCTCCAGCGTGTCGATCTGCGAGGGCACGACCGCCCGGCCCTGCCGCGAGCCACGGGCCAGGCGGGCCGCGCTCGCGGCCGGGACGCTGACCCGCGTGTCCTTCATCCCAAGTGGATCCCCGAGGCGCTCCGCGAAGAGCGCGTCATAACTGGCCGACTTTGCATCGTCCTGCAGCACGATGCCCAGCAGGCCGAAGCCGAGGTTCGAATAGGCAATCGCGGCACCCGGCCGCGTCCGGAGCGTCGCCCGTCCGAGGTAGTCGAACAACAGAGCCCGCGTGTATCCGGCTGCTGGATTCGGCGGCGATCCAACCAAATTGTCCGGAAAGTCCGCCAAGCCCCCCGTGTGCGTCGCGAGGTGCACGAGTTGCAGGGGCGGACCCGGGGAGGTCGGCAAAACGACGTTAGGCAAGAAGCGACTCACCGGATCGTCCAGCCGCATGCGTCCCTTCACCACGCCGTCGGCCAGGATCAGCCCCGTCATCGGCTTGGTGTTGGAGCCAATCTCGAAAAGGGTGTCACCGCCCGGCGCAACCGTCGATCCGAGCGCACTCACGCCGTAGCCGAGGACCGTGCGCACGTCGGGACCAATGATCCCCACCGCGGCGCCGACGATCTTCCCGCCTGCGCCTGTGGGGTCGATTTCCGGAGCGACGAGCGCGTCGATCTGCGCGCGCAGCGCCGCCGACGCCTCCCGCGCCGCCTCTGGGACGGGTCCCGGGGCCACGTCGGTCAGGTCATACACCTCCACCAGCGCCTCGCCTGTCCTCCCGCCGACGCCGCTGACCTGCAGGGTGTACCCGCCCGGGGGCAGCCGCGTGATCAGAGCCGCGTCCAAGCTGCCCGTCGGCAGCGCGAAGGCGCCGCTTTGCTGGAACGCGACGCGCAAAGCGTCTGCGGTCGCCACAGCGGGGCCGGAGGGGGCGCCCCAGTTGTCGTTCCCGGCGATCCGCGTACCACCTTGGAACAGGTCGAGCTTCGGATCGGCAAGCAGGCCCGGCACGCCAAAAGGTTCCAATCCCGGGCCGACGGCCCGGACCAGCAACCGGCGGGACGTCGCACCCGGCGACAGAACCAGTCCCGGAATCAAGATCGCCTCCCCCGTTCCGACCCGGGCGCGGGCCGAGAGATTCGTCAGCGGCGTGCCCGCCGCGCCCACCTCGTAGACCTCGACCAGCGCCGTCCCCCGCGCGCCGACCGGACCCGTGACGTGGGCGGTATAGCTACCGGACCCGAGGCGGGCGACGATCGCCGCGTCCTTCGATCCAGCCGCCAACGCAAACGCGCCGACCGCGCTGAAGACCGGCGCATCCATCGCCGCATGGTCGTCATTCGCGCCGATCCGGCGCCCCCCAGCCTCGAACAGCTCCAGCCGCGGGTCCGCGAGCGGGGCTAACACCCCGAACTGTTCCAAGGTCGGACCCACCGCGCGAATGAGGACGGTTTTTTCCGCCCCCACGCCGACGTTGAAACCGACGATCAGCGGCGCTCCCGCCGCCGCCTCCGCCCGGATGGCCAGGTTCGCCAAGCGCGTTTCCTGCGCCTGCGCCGCCGGCATCACGGCAAGCAGCAGAGCAACCGCGACGCCGAGCGCGGCACACGGCCAAGTAATGCCGCGGGAACCCGGGACCAAACGCGTCATGTCAGCCACCAGAGACGCCGCCACGACTCCCGCCGTTACACGCGAGGTCGAATCGGGAGCGGTCGGCACAAGGCACATCGCTCAACGCGTGCCCGACATCGAGCGCGCCGTCAACCGGGGGTCACGCCACCCGGGAGGGTCACGCCACCCGGGAGGGTCAGGCTTTGTTGTTTGTCGCGCCACCCGGGAGGGTCAGGCTTTGTTGTTTGTCGTGACGATGAGATTCGGCGATGCCGGAACCGCCCCAAGACATCCATCGACCCGAATCATGACAAACGACAAAGCCTGACCCTCCCCCAGGACACCGGGCGGGCACGACTGCCCCGAGGAGATGTGAAGACTCCGGCGCTTCGTTGACGGGCAATCAGGACTCCGCTCCCGTTCTTGCCATGCAGGTCACTTACTACCTTGAGGTCACATCCTCCTGGTGCTTCTGGGCGGAACCGGTTTGGGCGGAACTGAAGCGGCGATACGCGGGCCGGGTCGCGTTCGACTGGAAGATCGCGAAGATGAATCCAGCCGACTTCCCGTCGAGTCACCGCCAGTACGATTGGTTCCTGCGCCGGAGCGCCGCGATCACCGGCGCTGACTTCGTTCCGTCGTCCGCATACTACGACGTCCCCGCGGGGGGCGGATACCCGGCCGCGAGCGCGGTCGCGGAGGGCGCGCGCTCGCTCGGCCTCACCGGCGACGAGGTGCGCTGCGCGCTCTCCGCAGCCGCCTACCAGGACGGCCGCAAGATTGGTCGAATCGACGAGGCCATCGACGTGGCCGTCGAAGCTTCATCCGGCCGCCTTGATCCGCTGCGGCTG
>CAZEJZ010000133.1:0-7182 GCA_964512415.1 uncultured Opitutaceae bacterium | reverse complement strand
GGCCAGTGCCGCCAGCCCGGTACAGGCCGCCAGGTACCACTGCCCGATGCACCCGACGTATATCAGCGACAAGCCGGGTGACTGCCCGATCTGCAACATGAAGCTCGTGCCGATCAAGGACGAGCCGGCGGTGGCCGCGGCTCCCGCCAAGTCCGAGGCCAGCGCGGCGAAGCCCGGACAATACACCTGCCCGATGCACCCGCAGGTGGTCAGTGATGGTCCCGGCTCGTGCCCGGATTGCGGGATGGACCTCGAAAAGGTGCCGCCGGTCGATCCCCACGCAGGGCACAAGATCACCTCGGCGCCTGCTCCCGTTCCCGGTCGTATTGCAGTCTCCATCAGCCCCGAGAAACAGCAGTTGATCGGTTTGACGACGGAGCAGGTCTCGATTCGCAATCTCACGCAGCCGGTGCGCGCGACTGCAACGCTGGAACACGACGAAACCAAGCTGGCCCGCATCGCCCCCCGGTTTGCCGGTTGGGTGCGCGAGCTGAAGGTCAACTACACTGGGCAGAAGGTCACCAAGGGTGATCCGCTCTTCACCGTTTACAGCCCGGAACTCTTCGAGGCCGAAAGCGAGTATCTCCTGGCCTTCCAGCGCGTCGCCCAATTGCAGTCCCGCGAGGACTCCACCCAGACAGAAAGCGCCAAGCGCCTGCTGGAGTCGGCCCGCCGCAAGCTGTCGCTGTGGGAAATTGGCGACTTGGAGATCGCCGAGCTGGAGAAGACCGGACAGGCCCGCGACGAGATCCTCGTGCGCTCGCCCGCATCCGGCCACGTCGTCACCAAAAACGCCGTGCAAGGCCGGGCCTTCATGGCGGGCGAGACGCTCTACGAGATCGCCGACCTGTCGCACCTTTGGGTGCGGGCCTACGTTTTCGAGTTTGAGGCCCCCCTCATCAAAGAGGGGCAGGTGGCCCGCGTGACCTTCCCGTATCTCGGAAACCGTTCCATCGAGAGCCAGGTTACCTTCCTGTATCCGCACATCGATCCGCAAACCCGCCGCGCCGAGGTCCGGCTCGAAATCGACAACCCGCAGCACGATCTCCGGCCCCAAATGTGGGCCAACGTCGAACTGGAAGCGTCCTTCGGCGAGGTGCTCACCGTGCCAGCGAGTGCGATCATCGACACCGGTGTCCGGCTCGTGGCGTTTGTGATGCGGGACGACAACCACCTCGAACCCCGGGAAGTGACCATCGGGGCAAGGTCGGACAACTACTATCAGGTGCTTACCGGCCTGAACGACGGCGAGAAGGTCGTCGCACGAGCTCTCTTCCTGATCGACTCCGAAAGCCAGCTCAAGGCCGCCATCTCCGGCATGGGTAGCGCGGGCGGACACAACCACTGAGGCCACCGGCCCCACGGCAATGAACGATTCAACCACCCATTACGCGCCTAAGAAGGATTCGCTCATCGAGCGGATCATCGAATGGAGCGCCCGCAACAAGTTCACGGTGTTCATGATGATCGGCGCGCTCTTCGCGGGCGGCGTCTATACCATGCGCAACACCCCGCTCGACGCGATTCCGGACCTCTCCGATGTCCAAGTGATCGTGTTCACCCAGTGGGAGGGCCGCAGCCCGAACCTGGTGGAGGACCAGATCACCTACCCGATCGTAACCAAGCTCATCAGCGCGCCGCAAGTGCGCGTGGTGCGCGGGTATTCGTTCTTCGGCTATTCGTTCGTCTATGTGGTCTTCAAGGACGGCACGGATATCTACTGGGCTCGCTCCCGGGTGTTGGAATACATGCAGTCGCTCTCGGGCTCGCTGCCTAACGGTGTGACCCCGACCTTGGGGCCGGATGCAACCGGCGTTGGTTGGGGCTTCCAATACGCCTTGGTCGATAAATCCGGGAAGAATGACCTGTCCCAGCTCCGTTCTTTCCAAGACTGGCACCTCCGCTACTGGATTCAGAGCGTTGAAGGCGTGGCCGAGGTCGCGACCTTCGGTGGCTTCCAGAAGCAGTATCAGATCGAAATAGATCCGAACAAGCTGCTGGCCTACAATATCCCCATCAGCAAAGTCGTCTCCGCTGTCCGCAGTTCCAACAACGACGTGGGCGGCCGGGAAATGGAGCGCTTCGGCACCACCTACGTGGTGCGGGGTCATGGCTACATCAAGTCTCTCGAGGACCTCCGTCTGGTGGTCGTCGGAGCGGATGCCAAGGGCAACCCGGTCCTGTTGCGGGATGTGGCCCAGAACATCCAGCTCGGGCCCGAAATGCGCCGCGGCGCCGGCGACCTTAACGGTGAGGGCGAGGCGGTCGGCGGCATCGTCGTTGTGCGCTTCGGCCAGAACGTTCTCCAAGTCATCGACCGGATCAAAGCCAAGCTGGAGGAAGTGAAGGGGTCGCTGCCTCCCGGGGTGGAGATCGTGACGACCTACGACCGGTCGGACCTCATCAATCGGGCCATCAGCACGCTCACCCGCACCATCGTCGAGGAGTCGATCATTGTCGCCCTGGTGATCATCGTCTTCCTGTTGGACTTCGGTGGCGCCGTGCGTGCCATCGTCACGCTGCCCATTGCGGTGGCTCTGGCCTTCATCCCGATGTATTTCATGGGATTGACCGCCAACATCATGTCCTTGGCGGGCATCGCCATTTCAATCGGCGTCATCACCGACGAGGCGGTGGTCATGGTGGAGAACGTCCACAAGAAGTTGGAGCACGCCCCTGCGGGACTGACCCGCGCGCAACGGCAGGAAATCATCATCGGAGCCTGCAAACAGCTCGGGAAGCCGCTCTTCTTCGCCCTGCTGGTAATCACGGTCAGCTTCATGCCCGTCTTTACCCTGGAGGCGCAGGAGGGTCGCCTGTTCAAGCCGCTCGCCTACACGAAGACCTTCACCATGGCGTGGGCCGCGTTCCTGTCGGTGACCATCGGGCCCGCCCTCATCGTCCTCATGACCGGGGCGAAGGTCATCCCGGAGCACAAGCACCCGATCAGCCGATTCATCCACCGGCTCTACTATCCCTGGGTCAGCGCCCTGATGACCCGCCGGCTCCTCTCGATCGGCATCGCGGTCGCCGCCATTGCCTCGTCCATACCCGTCTTCACCAAGCTGGGCTCGGAATTCATGCCACCCATCGAGGAAGGAACGATCCTCTACATGCCGACCACGTTGCCCACGGTGTCCGTCACCGAGGCGACCCGCCTGATGCAGATCCAGGACAAGGTCATCAAACAGTTCCCGGAAGTCCTGACGGTCCATGGCAAGGCCGGCCGCTCTGAGACGGCAACCGACCCGGCTCCGCTGGAGATGTTTGAAAGCGTCGTCCAGTTGAAGCCGCAGGACGAGTGGCGCAAGGTGCCACAGTCGCGGTGGTATTCGAGCTGGGCACCGGATTGGCTCAAGTCGGGCCTGCGCAGAATCTGGCCCGAGATACGGCCGATGACCAAGGACGAACTTGTCCAGGAAATGGACGAGGCGCTCCAGATCCCCGGCCAGGTCAATGCCTGGACCATGCCGATCAAGGCGCGCATCGACATGCTCTCGACCGGCGTGCGCACCCCGATTGGCGTGAAGATATTCGGCACCGACCTCACCGAGATCGGCAAGCTGGGTGAGCACCTCGAATCCGCACTCCGGCAGGTTCCGGGCACGCGCAGCGTGTTCTCGGAGCGGACCACCGGTGGACTCTATCTGGACATCCTGCCGGATCGGGTGGCGATCGCCCGCTACGGACTGAATGTCGAGGATGTCCTCATGCTTGTAGAAACCGCCATCGGCGGCATGGCCATCGACAAGACCATCGAGGGACGCGAGCGCTACACCGTCAATGTGCGCTACAGCCGCGAACTGCGCGACGACGTGGAGAAACTGAAGCGCGTCCTCGTGCCCGTTGCCTCGGCCGGGATGGCGGAGGCCGGTGACGGCGATGCGTCCATGAACGCGCCAGCACCCGCTCGCGCCGGCACCCCGGTTGTCCAGGTCCCGCTCGGACAACTGGTCGAGATCAAGACCACCAGCGGCGCTCCGCTCATCAAGAACGAGAACGGCGCCCTCACCGGCTGGGTTTACATCGACATGACCGGCCGCGACATCGGCGGCTACGTGGCGGAGGCCAAACAGGTCGTCCGCGACAAGATCGAGAAGACCGGCCTGCTGCCATCGGGCTACCGCCTGGAGTGGACCGGCCAGTATGAATACATGCTGCGCGTGAAGGAGCGCCTGAAGGTCGTGATCCCCATCACGCTCGCGCTGATCTTCGTGCTGCTCTACATGAACTTCAAGAGCATCCCCGAGACCTTCATCATCCTGCTCTCCATCCCCTTCGCGATGACCGGCAGCATCTGGTTCCTGTGGATGATGGGCTACAACCTCAGCATCGCGGTGTGGGTGGGCATCATCGCCCTGTCGGGTTTGGCGGCCCAAACAGGCACGGTGATGATCATCTACCTGGATGAGGCCTTCCACTCCTACCAAAAGGCGGGCAAGATGAAGACCCAGCACGATCTCTTCGAGGCGATCACCTACGGCGCCGTGCAGCGCGTGCGGCCCAAGCTCATGACGGTGTGCATGATCACGTTCGGCCTCGTGCCAGCCCTTTGGGCGCATGGCGCGGGTGCCGAGGCGATCCAGCGCATCGCCGCGCCGATGATCGGCGGCCTGGTCACTTCCACGATCCTCACCCTCGAAATCGTCCCGGCCATCTACTCCCTCTGGCGCGGCCGTCAGGTCGAGTGGGTCAAGGGGCCCAAGCCCAAGAAAAAGTCCTGGGCCGAACTCAGCGAAATCTTCGTCGAGATCGAGCGCAAGGAACACGAGGCCGAGATCGCCAAGATGCAGGCACCGTAAGCCACCATTTTTCCCGCCATACCGGCGGCAACCTGAACCCAAAAAGGATAAGCCATGAAAACAAAACTGACAGTCCTCCTCCTTGCCGGTCTCCTCTCCGGCGCGTCCACGGCCCTTGCGGGTCCTCCCTCTGGAACTTGGCAAACGCTCAACAAGCCCGCCGATTTCGAGAAGCTCAAGGCCGGCGACAAGATCCTCTACGTCTGCAACGAGTGCCAGACCGTCACGGAAGCAACGGTCCAAAGCACCGCCGCGGCCATGGAGCATTGCAAGGAGGGTGCCACGGTGACGTGCCCGTCCTGCAAGACCAAGGTCCGAGTCGTCACCAAGGGCCCGCCCAAGAACCCCACGCTGGTGCGCGAGGTGACCTACGTGAACGAGAAGGGCGAACGCTGCTTCTTCATCGCAAAGCCGGCGGAGAAGTCCTGATCGAATAGGCCTCAAAAGGTGTTCGCGCCGCCTGTGCCCCTGCGCGGGCGGCGAGTCCACCTGCCTTCCAACATGAACCTCCCCCGGGTATTCGCGGTGATCCTCGGGCTGATCGTCGGCACGGCCACGCTCTCCGTTTACCTCGGTCGCGCAAAAGTCGGTGAGTCTCTCACCACCAAGGCCCAGTTTGAGCAGCTTCGCCCCGGCGACCGTATCGTCTATGTGTGCCGTCAGTGTGACGCCAAACGAACGGTCGCGATCGCCAGCGTGGCCGAGGCGCTGGAATACTGCCGGGAGGGAGCCACGTTGAGTTGCCCCGGTTGCAAAGACGAAATGCGGGTGGTCCTCAAGCAAGTGCCGGGTGTCTCCGGTTCGGCGGTCAAGGTTCACTACGTCAACAAGAAAGGGCACGAGTGCCTCACCATCGCCAAGGCGCTGCCAGAGACCTGAACGCTGCCGCGGCTCCTCAACATGAACCCGGAAGACGCTAACGCCGAAACCTGCATCGTCTGCGGCAAAGACGTGACCGCCGCCACCAACGCGGCCCATCTTTACCATAAGGGGCGCCGATTCGCGCTATGTTGTCCGATGTGCGTCCAGTTCTTCCAGCGCGCTCCCGACCGGTTCGCCGCGGGCGAACGGCCTCAATCCATTGTGGAGGACCTCCTTGCCGACATCAAGTGGAAGGAAACCGGACGCTGGTAGACCCACCGCTATGAAATCCCCTGACAAGCTTTCCGCGCTTCTAAAGATTTGGCGGGTCGACCCAACTCCGGACCCCTGTTTTCGTTTCAAAGTGCTCCAGCGATTGAAACAACGCCAGCGCGCCAGATATTCTTCTCAGACGCGACGCCCCAAGCCGAGGCCTGTGACCGAGACTCCAGGCAAGAACCGCCCCGAACGGTTCCTCCAGCCCAATTTTCCAAAGTCATGATGACTCTTCGTGCAGTGCCGGCTCGGTTGCTCTTGGTGGCCGCTTTCTTCGCTTGGATACAATCAGCCGTTAGCGCGCAAGATGAGCAGTCAATCGCACTAACCACGGGATATGCTTCTCGCGCGGTTTACCGAGGAGTGGAGCGCGCCAACTCTGCTTGGCAAACTTCATTGCAGGGACAGGCCGGAGCTTGGCGGGGAGCCGTTTACTCGACTCGTTCGTTTGACTCGGTCGCTCCTGACGAGCTCAGCTCGGCTTTGGGGTATGTTTGGAATCTGGACGGGACGCTCACTGTCGAAGCCTGGGGCACGCACTTCTGGTATGTCGATCAACCGGTCGCAGGCGCCCCGGCCCATTCCTTCGAAGCTGACCTTAAGTTATCCTGGGCCTTCCGGCGCGACTGGCGGCTCAGCCTCCTCGCCGGCTACGACATCCGATATCCCTCGAATTCAATCGAGGGTTCCATCGACTACGAACTGCTCCTCAGCAGTCGGGGCACCTACCTCCAATTGCGGGCCTACGCCGGATCTGTCGCCGCGAAAGACCTGCTGCCGGATGCGGCGTTTTCCCGGCTGGGCGACGACTACGCCTATGGGGGAGTGAGTTTTCGCCTGCCCTACCACTTCACCCATCACAGCTCCGTGGCGGTTGACGGCCATTATGTTTTCACCCGCAATCAGGCCACCGAGTGGTCGCCGCTGGGGGTCGGTTCAGGGTCCCGGCAGTGGATTAATTTGAGCTATCGCTACGAGTTCTAGACCGTATACCCGAGCTGTTTCAGCCATAGCCATCGTGGAATACCGGGACTCGCTTCGGCGCTGAAATCTCCGCTAGGTTCCCCGGTATGCCCCGTTTCTTCCTTTCTTCGCGGCTTCTCTCCCTCGGCGTGCTCCTCGTGGCGGCGGCGTTCGCCGCGCCGGTCTTCGCCCGCACCGAGTTTCCGCAAGCGGCTCAACCGCAGCTGGCGCTTTCTTCCACCGGCCGCCTTTGGCTGGCCTATGGCCAGGGCGACGGGGT
>CAZEJZ010000132.1:0-7207 GCA_964512415.1 uncultured Opitutaceae bacterium | reverse complement strand
CGGGGTGGGGGAGGGCGCGGGAGCGGAGAGACCGTTCCGGCTTTGGGAGTTGCTCACCTACCGCCGGACGTGGGGCTGCATCCTTGTCCGCGTGTTCACCGACCCGATCATCTATTTCATCAGCTTCTGGGTCCCGAAGTACCTCGCAGCGAATCATGGCTACACGCTCGCGGACATCGGCAAGTATGCGTGGTTGCCCTTTGCCGCCCTCTCGGTCGGTCAACTCGCGGGCGGCGCGTTCACGAGTTGGGTGGTCGGTCGCGGCGCGGACCTCGATCGTGTCCGCAAGCGCATGATGGCGGGATCCTCGCTACTGATGCTGGCTTCCGGCGTGGGCGTCGCGTTGACCGTCAGCCCAGCGGCCGCGCTCCTCGGCGTGGCCTGCCTTGCACTGGGGCACGGGCTGTGGGGCAACATCGCGGTCCCCGCGGAGGTCTTTCCCTCACACAGCGTCGCATTCGTCACGGGACTCGGCGGTACGTTGGGCGGAGTCGCCGGCATGCTTTCCCAATCCGGTATTGCGTGGGCGGCCGGGAACCAGGGCTACCCTTACCTCTTCGCAGCGTTCGGGCTCTGCCCGGTCTTCGCGCTCCTCGCGGTGAAGCTCTTCGTCGGCCGCCTGGGGGAAATTTCCGTCCGTCTCGATCCGGGAACCAAGACTCATGCCTAAGAGACTGCGCATCGCGATCGCCGGGGCGGGCCAGATGGGGTGCGTCCATGCGGAGGCCTTCCGCGCGTGCGGGGCCGACGTGGTCGCCGTCGTGGACACCCATGCGGAGCGTGCCCAGCAACTGGCCGCCTCCTGCGGCGCGGTGGCCTTTCGGACAGTCGAGGAGGCGCTGCGCGAGGCTCCCGACGCGATCAGCATCTGCCTGCCGCACAGCCTGCATTTCGAAGCCGCGATGGCGGCAGCCGAGCGGCGCGTGGCCCTGCTGATCGAGAAACCGCACTGCACGTCCTTGGACGAGTCGCGGGTGCTGCGCCGTGCCTGTGCCGAGCACGGGGTCTTGGCGATGGCTGGCTTCACGCACCGCTTCCTCGCCACCTCGCTCCGGCTGAAGTCCGCCATCGCCTCGGGTCGCATGGGACGGATCGAACTCGCGGTCGATCAGTTGGTCGCGAACAGCCTCGGCGCTCACGCCCCAGCGTGGTACCGCGACCGCTCCCTGGCGGTCGGCGGCATCGCCATGATCGGGATGATTCACTCGATCGACCGACTGCGCTGGCTGCTGGACGATGAGATTATCCGCGTGGTGGCGCTCACCCGTCCGCCGATCGCCTCCGGCGAGGTGGAGGGAACCGCACTGGCGTTGCTCGAGTTTGCGAGGGGAACCCACGCCTCCCTTGTCGCCCATCGCTCGCCAGTACCGGGACACGAGCGCGCCCACCGCTACCGGCTGTTCGGGGAAACGCTCAACGCCTCGTGCTCGATCGGTTCGTTCTCCCACCAGGAACTCGAACTCGTCGGGGCGGGCGGAACCGGCCGGGAGACCGTCACGGATGATCGGCCTTTCGTGACTGAGATCCACGAGTTCACCGCGGCCTTGCGCGAGGGGCGACCGGCCGCGCCGGACCTGCTGGATGCGGAGATCGCCCTCGCCGTGGTGCTTGCGGTCTACGAATCCGCGCGGAGCCGTCAGCCCGTCGACCTCGCCGACTTCCTCGGGACCGCTGCGACCCTTCCCGGTTCCTGAATCTCCCCGCCATGCCCGACTCGATCTTTCTCTCCAAGTACAGCCCCCTGAAGCACATCCTCTTCGCCGATGACTTCGACGAGGGCGTCAACGGCTGGTGCGAACTGATCGGCAACCACGACGGTGACCTGAACAAGGTGCGCAAGGTGATGGAGGACCTGCGCCCGCCCCAGCTCTCCAACGGCAACTTCTTCGACATCGGCAGCCATGGCTCGCTGTCCGGCACGTACTCGATGAAGCTGGCGACGCGGGCCAAGGCCGGTCACATGGCGCAGGCGATCAAGCGCGCCACCTCGCGCTCAGACGGTCGGGTGCGCGTGGAGTGCTTTTTCACCTACAAGTCCGAGCAGCTCTTCGGCGCGGCGACGAACTGGGACGGCAACGTCGATCCCTCCGAGACGAACTTCGGCGACTTCACGATCAGCAACGACATCTGCGAGGGTGATGACGGCGCCCGCTATCACTGCGCCCTGCGCTACCTCAACACCGACAAGGACGGAAAGCTGGTCCAGCACTGGATGTACAAGACCTCGGTGCAGCCGAGCACCAAGATGGTGATGTCGGGCATGGTGAAGCCGAACTACGACTACCACGTCGTGAACGAGAACGACTGGAAGCCGGTTCCTGGCGGTCACCAGCCGCTCTGCTACAACGAGATTCCGACCAAGATCAACTGGCACTACCTGCGCTGGGACTTCGACACGCGGCTCCGGCGCAACGTGGAGCTGCAGGTGAACGACAACGTGATGTCCCTGCATGACATCCCCGTGCCCATCTACGAGCACCGCTACAAGGCGCTCAACCGCTTGATGAACTTCTGCCTCGACGTGCGCACGCACCGGCCGGTGCGGAACTTCCTGTTCATCGATTCGATCGTGGCCTCGTTCGACCAATCATGAGCGCCCTGCGCGGCATCCATCTCTTTCCCTGGGACGTCGCGGACGAGGGGACGGAGGCGTGCCTCGACACCATCGCGACGCTGGCCTGCAACACCGTCATCCTGAGCCCCAACTACCACCGCGCCCGTCTGTTTCGTCCCCGCACCCTCGGCTTCTACAATCGACCGGTGGATTGGTGCGATTTCCGCCCCACGACCAGCCTGTACGAGGAGCCCGGTCTGCTGCCGCCGACCAACCCGGATCTCCGCTGCGTCGACGGCTGCGGACAGGCGGTCGCCGCCGCGCGGGCCCGGGGCCTCGACGTGATCCTCTCGGTGATCGGTTGCCACAACACCACGATCGGGCTCCGCCATCCGGAGCTCTGCGTGGAAAACGCATGCGGCGACCGCTACGCGTTTGCGCTGAGTCCGGCGGAACCGCGGGTCCGATCCTTCCTCGGCAGTCTGGTTCGCGATCTCTGCCGCCAGTACCGACCCGACGCCATCCTGCTCGACAGCTTCTCCTTCCTCGACGCCGTCCACCGTGAGCATCACGAGCTGATGTTCGTCAGCCCCGGGGCCTTCGGAAAGTACCTTCTCTCACTGTGCTTCTGTCCCGCCTCGTGTGCGCGCCTGCAGCGCGCGGGTATCGACCCAGTGTCGCTCCGGGCGCAGGTGGTCTCGCTTGTGCGGCGGGCGGTGGCCGAGACGCCGGGGCCCCGTTCGCCGGAGGCGGAGCGCGACGAACTGACCGCGTTGCTGCTGGAGTTTCCGGAGTTCCTTGCGGCGGCCCGCATCCGTTCCGAGATCGTGCAGGAATTGCTGGTCGAGATGGCCAGCATCGCGCGGGACGAGGGCGTGCGTCTGCACAGCCAGAGCGGGCTGCTCGCGCGGCCGACTTCGCGTGTCTGGACCGAGGGGGCTGGTCTGCGCACGCGCGCGGCGTCGTGCGAGAAGATCTTCATTCAGGCGCACTGGCCGTCGGCGCGGGAGGCGGTTCACTACCTGACGTGGGCTGCGACCGTCCTGCCGGCCGGGCGCTTCGTGCTCGGGACGATGGCGAGCGAGGAAAACGTCGCGACCGAATCCGACCTTGTCGGTCGCGCGGTCGCCGCCAAGCGGATCGGCGCGGCCGGGGTGAGTTTCTATAATTACGGATTGCTTTCCGAGGCCCGCCTCCGGTGGATCCGCAGCGCGAACGAAGTCTTCCTATGATCACTCATTCCTACACGGCGGTGTTGGAGCGCAACGTGCGATTTGGGGCCGAGTTGACGACTGAGCCCTACGAGGTCGCGTGGGCCCGGGAGGCACGCATCTTCGTGCGCGCGCTCGACCTCGTGGGTGCGGTCGAGGCCTCGGTGGAGATCTCCCCGGATGGGCTCTTCTGGATTCCCGAGGGCAGTCCGTCCGTGACGCTCAGCCAGCCGGGCGTGCTTTCGTTCGCCGTGCGCGAGTTCGGTCACTGGCTCCGCGTGGTGCTCCGGAACCGGAGTGCGGAGCCTTCGGCCCGGGTGATCATCTATCTCGCGCTGAAGGAGTGAGGAGGACTCCCTGATGCTTTCTCTTGTCCACCGCTTCGTCCGGCTCGCGGCCTCGCTGCTGCTGCTGGCTGGTCCGGTGGTCGCGGCGGCCACCCTCCACGTCCACCCGCTGGGCAAGGACACGGACGAGGGCACGGCCGACCGGCCGCTGGCCACTCCCGCCGCCGCACGAGACCGGGCGCGGCAGATCATCGCTCAGGGCCTCGCGGCGCCCTTGGAAATCGTCTTCGCCACCGGAACCTACCGGCTGGAAGCGCCCCTCGAGCTTCGCCCGGAAGACTCCGGCAGCGGTCGTTTTCCAGTGACGTGGAAGTCCGCGCCCGGCGCGCGGGTGATCTGGTGCGCGGGTCGCGCGATTCCCAGTCGATGGAGCAAGGGGTCGGACGGCGTCTGGGTGGTGGACCTGGAGGGCATGGGTCCCGCGAACTGGAACTTCCGGCAGCTCTTCGTGGACGGCCGGCGCGCCACGCGCGCCCGCTTCCCCAACGCCGACGCGGCCAGACCCTTCCTCTTTGCCACCGGCGGTGGGCGGGACCATGCGATCGTCGCCCCCACGCAGGCGAAGGCGGCGTGGGGGCGGGCACGTGACGCGCAGATCAACATTGTGCCGCAGTGGCGGTTCTTCAACCAATGGAACACGGTCGCGGGGGTGGACCCCGCGACTGGCCGGATCGACCTCGCCGAAAGCGAACGGCACGCCAAGATCGGCGCCGGAGACTGGTTCTGGATCGAGGGTGTGCGGGAGGAACTCGATCAGCCCGGCGAGTGGTTCCTGGATGCGGAGGGGCACCGTCTCTCGTACTTGCCTGCGCCCGGCGTCGATCCGAACACGCTTGAGATCATCGCGCCCGCGCTGACCCGTCTCGTCACGGTCCGCGGTGACGTGAACGCCGGGACGCATGTGTCCAATGTGCACTTCGAGGGAATCGAGTTTCGGCACACCGATTTCACCCTTGGCCACATCGAGCCGCGCGTGCACACGGATGCGGCGATCCTGTTCGAGAACACCCTCGATTGCTCGGTGCGGCGCTGTCACTTCGAGAACATCGGCGGCTATGCGCTCTGGCTGCATCTCGACAGCCGCGGCAATCGGTTCGATCGCAACACGGTCCGCCACTCCGGCGGCGGCGGGGTACTCCTCACCGGCGCGCGGCTGTCCTACATGGACGATACGAAGGTCTACACGCCCGGCGAGGCGGCCGCGAAGGTGGCCCCGATCCTGAACGAGATCACCCGCAACGTCGTCGAGCACTGCGGCAAGATCCGCTACTACGGTGGCGGGGTGCACCTCGACTCCCGGCCGGCCCGGATGTCGATGGCTCCGGGGAATCTGATCTCGCACAATTACTTCAACGATCTCTCGCGCAACGGCGTCTTCGCCTTCCGCAATCAGGGCGGCTCCGTCGTCGAGTACAACCACATCCACAACGCCATGCAGACGACGATCGACGGTGCCTGCATTCACTTCGCCACGATGAGCCACCTCAACGCCCCGAATTTCATCCTGAATAACTGGCTCTATGATGTCTGGGGCTTCGAACAGAAGGCGGATGGCAAGCCGATCCGAAAACTCGGCAATGGCATCTTCCTCGACTGGGACACGAGCAACACCACCGTGCGCGACAATTGGATCTACAATTCCGTCGGCGGAGCCATCAAACCGATCTGGAAGAATCAGAATCTCGTGATCGAGCGCAATCACGAGTCGACCGAGCGCATCGTGCCGCCGTTCGTCACCGAGCTGGGGCCGGAGGGCACGGCAACCCACGGCATCGACCTGACCTCGAATCGCCTGATCGGGAGCGTCGTTCACTACACGGATGCGAAGCACGTACGCACGGCCGGAGCGTGGACGCCCAAGACGGTCAACGGCATGTGGGGGCTCTTTCGGTTCAACTTCCTGATCGGTACCGCCGCCGTGCCGTCGTCGGCTGCGTACGCCCTGCCGATTCCCGAAGACGGCGAGTACGAGATCTCACTGCTCTATCAGTCCGGAGCCGACCGGGCCTCCAACGTCCCGGTGGTCATCGCGCACGCGGACGGAGAGTCCTCGTTGACGTGGAACATGCGCGAGGGCTCCACGCATGGCTTTTCCGTGCCGGTGGGCTCGTTCCGCTTCACCGCCGCGCGGGGAGGCACCGTCACGCTCTCCACCGCCGGCACGGACGGCAAGGTGATCGCGGACGCGGTCGCCTTCGTCAAGCTGAGCCCCTGAACGGCATCGCTCAATCCCTATGCATCACACCATGCGCGCCGCAGTCCTGGAGGCCGCGAGGACGATCCGGATCCAGTCCCGGCCGGTTCCCGAGTTGAGGCCGGGCATGGTGCGACTGCGCGTCCGTCGCGCCGGCATCTGCGGATCGGACCTGCACTACTTCGAGCACGGGTGCTGCGGGGCGTTCGTTCCGACACGTCCCTTCGTGCTCGGTCACGAGTTCGCCGCGGAGGTCGCCGCCGTCGCGGACGGCGTGAGCAATGTCACGGTCGGTGCCCGCGTAACCGCCAACCCGGCCCGCGCCTGCGGGGTCTGCGACGACTGCAAGTCGGGTCGCGGCAATCTCTGTCGGGACACGATCATGCTTGGCAGCGCCAGCACGCGCCCGCCGACCGATGGTGCCTTCGCGGAGTTCGTGACCGTCCGGGCGGATCAGTGCCACGTCCTACCGCCGGAGCTGGACGACGCCACCGGGGCGATGCTCGAGCCGCTGGCGGTGGCGCTCCATGCGGTGAAGCGCGCCGGTTCCGTCGCGGGCAAGCGGGTGATGGTCGCCGGTGGCGGACCGATCGGCCTGCTGGTGGCGATGACGGCGCAGGCGTTCGGGGCCGTGCCCGTCGCCCTCGCCGACGTGCTGGCGACGCGCCGGGAATTCGCCCAGGGGATGGGGATCGATGCCGCCATGGACCCCGTGTCTCCCCACCTAGCCGACGAGGTGCGCGGCCTGACCGGCTCCGGTTTCGACGTGGTGTTCGAGGCCTCCGGGGCGAGGGCCGCCCTGCGTCAGGCGTTCGGGTGGGTGCGCCCGGGTGGCATGATCGTGCAGATCGGCACCCTCGGCGTGGAGGACGTGCCGCTGCCCGCGTACGAGCTCATGGTG
>CAZEJZ010000131.1:0-7221 GCA_964512415.1 uncultured Opitutaceae bacterium | reverse complement strand
GAGTGGCATGGTCGAACGCAGAAGCCGGGTTCGCACCCAGCCGGGATGCACGCTCACCGCCGTCACGCCGGTGCCCTGCAGGCGGGAGGCCAGCTCCTTCGCCTGAAGCAGGTTCGCCAGCTTCGACTGCGCGTAGGCCACCCAGCCGTCGTATGGGCGGCGATCGAACTGCAGGTCGTCGAAATCGATCACGCCCTTCCGGCCCTGAGCGACGTCGTGGTAGCAACTGGAGAGGATCACGATCCGTGAGGGAGCGCTGGCCTTCAGGCGCTCGAGCAGGAGTTCGGTCAGCAGGAAATGCCCGAGATGGTTCGTGCCGAACTGGGTCTCAAAACCGTCCTTCGTCCGGCCCTTCGGGGTGTTCATGACCCCGGCGTTGTTCACGAGACCGTGCAGCGCGGGATGTCGCGCCAGCACGCCGGCGGCGAACGCCCGCACGGAGGCGACGTCCGCGAGGTCGAGCTCCTCGACGGTGATCGTGCCGCGGACACCCCGCGCGAGGATTTCGGATTTCGCGCGCTCGCCATCGGCGGGGCGACGGCAGGCAAGGACCACCGTCGCGCCCTGCTTGGCGAGTTGTTCAACGGTGGAGAGTCCGATTCCAGAATTACCACCCGTGACTACGTAGGTCTTGCCGGTGAGGTCGGTCGTGAAGAGCGAGGGATTGCAGAGGAGCGGCTTGGGCATGGGGAGCGTGGCTTGGAAGCGGCGGAAAGCGGGAGTTCCTCGATCCATCCTGCTCACGCGCTCCGGCGGCGGCAACGTCGCAGCGCCGGTCGAGATGTGAGTAAGAAGAGCCCGTTTTGTTCCCAGCAAGACTCCGGCCTCCTGTCCGGAGTGCAGGCAACTGACTACCCTCCAGAAACTTGTGTCATTCTAAGAGCTGGAGAGGGTCAGGCTTTGTCCTTTGCTCTCCTGCGTGACCGTATGGCAACCAATGGGCTAAGTTCAAGAGTTGGCTCGCGATGAGAACGTGCAAAGCCTGGGCCTCTGGCTGGTTCCTCCAGCTCGAACTCAAGGACGAGGTGTGGCGTTCACGACGTTGACGCCTCTCAGGCCGAAGTGCCCGGCGGCGGCGAGGAAGTGGCGGTCATGGGAATACACTGACTTGAGGCCATTGACGGAGGCCGTCGCGAGGTGCAGCGCGTCGGCCCCGCGGAGAAACACCGCGCGGGGCAGATCGGCATAAACCTCCCGAACCTTTTCCAGCACGGTCGGACCGGTGGGCAGCCAGCGAAACGCGTCGGCGGCGCGGTCGCTCTCAAACTGCGCAAACACGGCGCGGTACGACCGCAGCGGGAGGGCGCCCTCGCGGAGCTTGCGGTGAAAGGCCGCCACCAACTCGGCCTCGCCGTGCTGCGCGCAGCAGACATGGTCTGAAGCCGCCAACTCCCGGACCGCCTCGTAGCCCGGCTCCTCCCAGTAGAGCCGGACCAGATAGCTGGTATCGAGGTAGATCACCGTTCGTCCCGTTCCCGCGAGATTCCCACCGTCGCATCCGTGCCGCCAGTCAGCTTGGCTGCGCGGAAGGACGGCAACAGCCTTCGCCGGGCGAAATACGGCTGCGGCGGCGGTTCGTTGGCCGGCACGATCTTTGCCACGACTTGGCCGCGTTCCGTGACGGCAAGTTCGCCGAGCTCTTTTGCGCGGCGTACCCAGCGACCCGTCTCATCATGCAGTTGCCGGATTGAAATCGCCTTCATGTGACACACCGTGACACATGCTACCCTGACGTCAAGCGAACCCCCGGCCGGAACGGGGCGGTCGGGGCCCCAAGAGGGTTCGTCGTCCGCGGCGGACGCCGCGGGCCTCACCACGGGTGAAGCGCAGCACCCGTTTCACCGATTAGTCTTCCTTGGCGGAGGCCGCGAACGAAGCGCGCTGGCGGGTTTGTGCGAGGGAGCAGTCGGCCCGACCCCGCTTAATGGCGGCGTGCGCTGACGGGTTGGCGTGGAGCCAGATCTCGGAGACCGGCACGGCTTTGACCGGAGCGGGCATGATCTGACCGAGCTGGTTGCGCGTGCTTTGGTGCTCCGACGCGGGGCAGAGCCGAAGAGGGTCAGGCTGCTGCAGTTGATCACTGTATGGGAAAAAGGCCGCCCCTTGGCCATCTGGTGCGAGCACGATCAAGGGAACGGCCGGCGGTCGAACAAAATCCGCCAAGGCTAGTCCACCGTAAACAAGGGAGGCGCCAAGAAGCTGCGCGGTCACGAAAGCCCGGAGGCGAGAGACGTTCATGGGTGTGGAAGTCACTGCGGCTATTGCCGCAAAGGACCGCGTCCGAAAGCTTCCGCTTGCGGCACGCCAGCCCGCGCGCAGACGCGGGCTGGACGGCTGTAGTCAATCAGCTGAACCCGAGCCTGAGGGCAGGAAACGGGACCTCTTGTTAGTAAAATGAGCCTGTTTTGTTCCCAGTGAGGCCCCGCCCGCCAGCGCGCATCGCGGGCAACTGTCTCCGCTCCAGCAACTCTCATCATTCTGGAGCGGCTGGACGGAATCGAACCGACGATACCTCTTTGGAAGAGAGGAGTTTTACCACTAAACTACAGCCGCGGAATGGCGGAAGTGTTTGCAGCACCCCGGGAAGGTCAAGCCTCGGCGGCGACTCCGCCGTCCGCAGATCCGGCGCGACAGCGGGGCGGGCATCGTCAACGCTCCGCGCGTCTCCGTGAATCTCGTCCTCCTCGAATCCCACGAACTCCTGCAGCCGTTGCCGGCCGATGACCCGCGCGCGGTGCATGTGCTGACGGTGCTGCGGCGGGTGCCGGGCGACACCTTCGATGTCGGGGTGGTGGATGGGCCGCGGGGCAAAGCCACGTTGCGGGCGGTCGATGCCGCGGGTCTGCAACTCGACTTTACGTGGGGGCCACCGCCCGCGCCGCTGCCGCCGCTGACGTTGCTCGTCGGCCTCGCGCGGCCGCAGACGGCGCGCAAGATCCTGCAGGAGGCCACGACGCTGGGCGTGGCGGCGTTGCACTTCGTCCGGACCGAGCGCGCCGAGCCGCAGTACGCCCAGAGCAGTCTGTGGTCCTCCGGGGAATGGCGCGACCATCTCCGCGCGGGAGCCGCGCAGGCGTTTACCACGCAATTGCCGCGCGTGACGTGGGATACCGAGTTGTCGGCTCATTTGGCGGCAGGGTCGCCGGGAGCGCGCCGCCTGGCCCTCGACAACTACGAAGCCACCGCGCCGCTCGGTGCATGGCGTCTGGGAGCGGGTGAGCAGTGCGTGCTCGCGATCGGACCCGAGCGAGGGTGGGGGCCGCGCGACCGCGACGCCCTGCGCGCGGCGGGTTTTGCGTTGGCCCATCTCGGCCCGCGGGTGCTGCGCAGCGAGACGGCGGTGGTGGCGGCGCTTGCGATCCTGCGCGCGGACTCAGGCTTCGCCTGAGCTTGGCGCACGTCGGAAGAGAGTCACGCCGGGCTGGCGCGCGCCGGTGCCACCGATGCGCTTCACCGCGACCCAGCGGGGATCCGTGAGCGCGAGTTCTCCCGGCGTCTCAAACACGAGGAGCGGATCCCCGCCGGGCGGCAACCAGCCTGCCACCGACGCGAAGAGGCGCGGGGCGACTTCGGGGATCACTTCGTAAGGAGGATCGATGAAGACCAGATCGGCGGGCGGCGTCCCCGGACGCGGGGTCCACGTCACCGCGTCGGCCGCGATGACTTCGCCGAGGTCGCGCGGGTCGCGGCGGAGGCTGCGGGCCACGGCGGCGAGGTTCTGCCGGATCAATCCGGCGGTGCGGGCGTGGCGCTCGACGAAGACGCCGGACTCCGCGCCCCGGCTGAGCGCCTCGAGACCGTAGGCGCCGCTCCCGGCGAAGAGGTCAACGAATCGGGCCCCGGCGAGGCGTGGCGCGAGGCTGGAGAACAACGCCTGCCGCAAACCGTCCGTCGCCGGCCGCACGGCGTCGCCGGCCGGAACCGACAGCGGGATCCCCCGGGCGGCGCCCCCGCTGATTCTCATGGCGTGCCCCCGGCCGAAAGCGGCGCGAGCGGGGGCGAAAAGCCAATCGTGATATGCATCCAGAAAACCTGCGGCACCGATCGGCAAAGGCAATCCACGGGATGGGCTTCCCGCCCCTGCGGTGCCATCGGGTTCGCCGCGACGGTCCGGGTCGTTCCCCGAGGACTGCCTCGACCATCCGGCGGCTTCGAAGCCTCCTCCGTCCAGCCACTCCGTTCACCATTCGTGCGCGCAAAACGACCGCTCATCCTTCCGCGCTCGCTTCGGGCGGCACGGCGTTGCACCACACCCCCGCCCGAAATTCGTGCTCATCCCCCTAGCGTCCACCGCCCTCCTGCGTAACGTCTGCCCACCATGGTCCCTCCCGTTTTCCGCTCCTCGCTCCGCTCCCTCGTCCGTCGCGGTTCCGTCGTCGCGTGCCTTGCCGCCGCCTTCGCCTCCCCGGCTTGGGCGCAGCCCGGTGGGCGCGGCCCGGCCTCGTCGCTCAACCTCACCTTCTCCCACTCGGCGGAGTCCGACGCGGACCTGCCCAGCCGTCGCTCCGCCGGGAAGTTGTCCGTGGATGCGTGGCGCGTCTCCGGCAAGACCGCGCGCATGCTCCGCCCCGGCGTCTTCGCCTCGGCCGGTGGCACGTGGGAACGCTACGAGGTTGATGCTTCCTCCACGCTGCCCGTGCCGAAGACACTGCAGGGTGCGGCGTTGAACCTCGCCGGAGCGATGGCGCTCGACGGCGACTGGATGGTATCCCTTACGGTGTCTCCGGGCTTCTACGCGGCGGGCTCTTCACCGGGCATGGACGGCTTCAACATGCCCGGTCTGCTGCTCGGCACCCGCAAGATCAGCCCGACCTTCTCGGTCGCGGTGGGGCTGCGGTTTGATGCATTCTCCGACAATTCCATTCTGCCGATCGCGGGCTTCCGGTGGCAGCCGGCGCCGGAGTGGACCGTGTCGGTGGGCGCCCCGCGCACCGAGGCGGTGTACACGATCCGCGAGGGCCTCGAGGTCTTCGGCGGCGGATCCTTCCAGGGTGGAGGCTTCGCCATCGATGATCCACAGCTGCGGTCCAGCGGGACGATTTCGCTGCGCGACACGTATGTCGATTACCGGGAGATCCGCGCGGGCGGTGGCGTGCGCTGGGCGCTGGCCAAGACCGTTTCGCTTGAGGTCGAGGGCGGATGGGTGGTGGACCGCCGGTTCGACTACTACGAGCGCTCGTTGGAGGTGAAGACCGACGGTGCGTCCTTCTGGCATGTCGGGCTCTCGACGCGTTTCTGATCCGGAGACGGGAAGATGCCGGGACGGCGGGAATTTCTTCGCGGCTTGGCCGTCGGTGCGTTGGTATCGGCCGCGCCCCGGCTCGCCGGCTGTGCGACGCCCGATTCGACTGGCACCATGAACCCGCCCTATCCCCTTTCCGATCATTTTGACGGGCGGGTCTTTCGCAACCCGCGCCAGCACGTGAACCGCGGCTGGGGCGATGTCCTGCGCTGGAAACTCAAGGCGGATCCGGTCCCGTGGCCGGAGACGGTGCCGGTGACGCCGACCGACCCGCTGCGCGGACCGCTGGCGGTGACGGCGGTGGGCCATGCGTCGTTCGTGGTCGACGTGGGAGGGACGGTGTTGCTGACCGATCCGGTGTGGAGCGAGCGCGTGAGCCCGGTGAGCTGGTACGGACCCAAGCGGGTGCAGGCCCCGGGGGTGCCCTTCGCGCGGCTGCCGCGGATCGATGCGATCCTGCTCAGTCACGACCACTATGATCACTGCGACCTGCCGACCCTCCAGCGGCTGGCCGCGGGGGGTGTCCGGAGCGTGATCACGCCACTCGCGAACGGCGACCTACTTCGCGATGCGGGCTTCGCGCGTGAGGCGATCGTGGAACTCGATTGGTGGCAGTCGACCGCACTGCCGGGCGGCGTGGAGGTGACGGTGACGCCTGCACAGCACTGGAGCAACCGGGCCACGGGCGTGCGCAACGCTCGGCTCTGGGGCGGGTTCATGGTGCGGTCGGGCGCGCGGTCGTTCTTCTTTGCGGGCGACACCGCGGCGAACGATTCGCTCTTCTCCGAGATTCGCTCGCGGGCAGGGGAGCCGGATCTCGCGGCGATCCCGATCGGCGCGTACGAACCGCGCTGGTTCATGGCGGGCCAGCACTGCAACCCGGCCGAGGCCGTGACGGTGCACCGCCTGCTCGGGGCGCGCCGCAGCGTCGGCATGCACTGGGGCACCTTTCAACTCACGGATGAAGGCCGCGACGAACCGGTGCACGCCTTGTCGCGCGCGCTGGCCGAGAGCGGCCTCGAACCCCACGTGTTCTCCGCCCTTGAAGCGGGGACGGGATTGATCGCCTAGCCGTCGCTGCGATCGGCCTGCCAAGCGACAAGCCTGGCGCGCGGCTCGCGCCGCCCGCCGTGGGTGTGCCGCGCGAACCCGGCCGCATCACCGTCCGCCCGCCGCTGTGGAGGCCGTGCGACCGGCGCCCCCTCGGTGCGTCACGCGACCAGCACGTCGGCGACGAGCGGTTGCGGGGCCGGGGCGGTGTCGCCGAGCGTGATCGCGGCCAGCAGGCGCTCCTTGGCGTCGCGAAGCGCGATCGCGTCGTTCGCGTGCACGATGCACAGCGCGTCGCCGGTGCCAACGCGTTCGCCCGGCTGGACCAGCGCGGAAATCCCTACCGCTGGATCGACCGCGTCACTGGCGCGGGCGCGGCCGGCACCGAGACGCAACGCGGCGAGGGCGACCTCCATCGCGTCGACGTCCACGACCACGCCGGCCCGCGGGGCGGACAGGGCCTCTTGGAATCGGGCCTGCGGGAGCCGACCTGGGTCGTCGACCGTGCCCGGATCGCCGCCCTGCGCGGCGACGATGGCGCGGAAGCGCGCCAGCGCGGAGCCGTCGGCGATCGCCGCCTCCAGCTTCTTGCGTGCGACGGTGAGATCATCTGCCACGCCGCCGAGTACGAGCATGTGTTCGCCCAGGCGCAGCGTGACCTCCATGAGATCGGCCGGGCCCTGGCCGCGGAGGCCGGCAATTGCCTCGGCCACCTCGACCGCATTGCCCACCGCGCGGCCGAGCGGCACGTCCATCGCGGTGAGCAACGCGCGGACCTGCTTGCCGCCGGCGCGGCCGACGCGGACGAGCGCCTCGGCCAGACGCCGCGCGTCGTCGCGAGTCTTCATGAAGGCCCCGCGCCCGAACTTCACGTCGAGCACCAGCGCATCGATGCCCTCCGCGAGCTTCTTGGACAGGATCGACGAGCA
>CAZEJZ010000130.1:0-7289 GCA_964512415.1 uncultured Opitutaceae bacterium | reverse complement strand
GCCGGCTAGGCCGGTCTGGGCCGACAGCGGGGCGATCGCGAGGAGGAGGACGGCGAGCGGGAAGACAATGGGACTCAGGCGCATGGGGAGGGTGAGACTCTGCGCAGGCCCCGCGGTTTTTCAAGCCGACGCTTCGGGAAGCCGCTGCCAGTCGCCCACCGGGATCTGCTCGGGCCTCGCCCGGGGATCAATCGCCGCCGAGTGCAGCCAGCGCCGCCCCTCGTCGGGAAGGCGACCGCGCAGGAGCGCTCCGATCTGTTTGCGCCGATGCTGGAAAACTTCCCGGATCAGCTCACGGGTGGTCCGCGGAAACAGGAACGGCGCCTCGCGACGGCGGAGGTTCAGGAGGCAACTGTCCACTTCGGGACGGGGATGGAAGCAGGTCGCGGCAACCGGGTGGCCGGGCGCCACCTCGTAGGCCGACTGCAGAAAGATCGAGATCGCACCAAAGGTCTTCGAGCCGGCCGGCGCGGCGTAACGGTCGGCGGCCTCCTTCTGCAGCATCAGCACCAAACGTTGCGGCAGGACACCGGAAAGCACCGCGTCCATCCACGGCGTCGAGATGGCATAGGGCAGGTTGGCGACGACCTTGAGCCGGTCGGTCGCCGCCGCTTCCGCGGGGGCGTAGCCCGCGAGCGGGAAGTCCAACGCATCCCCCTCGATCAGATGAAATGTGGTGGGAAACTGCGTCACCAAGGTCTCGCGGAGGTGCTGGGCGAGGCGCGCGTCGCGCTCGACCGCCCAAACCGTGGCTCCGGCCTCCAGCAGCGCGCGCGTCAGCGTGCCGAGGCCCGGACCGATCTCCACCACGGCGTCGCCCGGACGCACGTCGGCGAGTTCGAGCGACTTGCGGACGATGTTGCCGTCGACGAGAAAGTTCTGCCCGAGCGCGCGCCGCGGAAAGTGGTTGATCTGCGCGAGGAGTGCCCGCGTCTCGGAGGGCGAGAGTGGCATCAGGAGGCGCGAAATGAAGCGATCAGTGCCGCGGGATCTGCCGCCCGCATCAGTGCCTCGCCGCACAGGATCGCGTGGGCGCCGGCGCGGCGGACACGCTGGACGTCGGCGGGGGTCGAGATGCCGCTCTCGCTCACCGCGATCACGTGGGAAGGGAACTTCGGGATCAGGGACTCCGTCAGACCGAGATCGGTGCGGAAGATCGCGAGGTCGCGGTTATTCACGCCGATGATGCGCGCGCCGTGATCGAGGGCGCGGCGGAGTTCGTCCTCGCGGTGGATTTCGAAAAGGGTGTCGAGTCCTGCGGCGTTGGCGGCCGCGAAGAGCGACGCGATCTCGGCGTCGTCGAGGGCGCGGACGATGATCAAGATCGCGCTGGCGCCCGCTTCCACGGCTTCACGGACCTGGATCGGATGGACCATGAAGTCCTTGCGCAGGCAGGGCAGCGCCGGGGGCGTGGCTCGGAAGTGCGTCGTGACCGCACAGAGGTCATCCAGCGAACCGCCAAAGTACTTCTCATCGGTGAGGACCGATAGGGCGCTGGCGGCAGCCGACTGGTAGCGCTGGGCCTGGCTCACGGCCGAGACGTCGGCGGCGATGGCTCCGGCTGAGGGGGAGCGCCGCTTGATCTCGGCGATGACCCCCAACCGGCCGTCGGCCGGGCGCAGGGCGGTGGCGAACGAGGGAGGGCGCGGCAGGCGCGCGCTCAGGTCGCGCAACTCGCCGAGGTCGACGGGACGGACGGAGGCGGCGATCTCCTGCCGCTTCCATGCCATGATTTCGGTGAGCTTGTCGGCCATGTTCCCCGGTAGAAAACACAGCGCGCCGGTGAAAACGAGAGCGGAATTCGCCGTCCCGTCGCGGATGGATTGTGCGTGCGTCCCCGGGCCTTCTTCGGCTACGCAGAGGGCATGAGCGCCATGGAAGAGTTGCGGCAGACGATCGCCCGCCTGCGGGGCCCGGGAGGGTGTCCGTGGGATCAGGAGCAAACGCACGCCTCGCTGGTGCGCTGCCTCATCGACGAGGTGAGTGAGTTGATCGAGACGATTGACCGGCTTGATTTTCCCCACATGCGGGAGGAACTGGGCGACGTCCTGATCCAGGTGGTCTTCCATGCGCAGTTGGCGGCCGAGGCCGGGCACTTCACGCTGGAGGACGTGGCCCGCGAGGTGAACGAGAAGCTGGTCCGTCGGCATCCGCACGTGTTCGGCGATGCTGCCCGGTTGGGAGCGGCGGGAGAGGTGATCGAGACGTGGGAGAAAATCAAGGCCCGGGAAAAGTCCGCCGCCGGGGTTGCCGCGTCGATCTCGGTCTTCAAGTCACTTCCGCCTCGGTTGCCTTCGCTGATGTTCGCGGAGGCGGTCTGGAAGCAGATCACGAAGGCGAGCCTGCCGGCGGCGGGGATCGTCGAACGGGAACGGATTGCCGCTCTGGCGAAGGATCTGGACGACGCCGTGCTTGGGGAGCGGCTGTTTGAGCTGGCGGCGGCCGCGCGCGAGCGCGGACTCGACCCCGAAGGGGCGCTGCGGCGCCGGGCGGACCGCGTGATGCAGGAGGTCGATGCCCGTGTGCGCGCGGACCAAGCCCGCTGACCTGCCGCCTGCCGTCGCGGCCTCGTGGTGGACGCCGTTCGCGGACTTCCTCCAGAAGGAGCGGCGCTACTCGGTCTACACGATCCGCAACTACCGCCAGTCGCTGGTCGATCTCGTGACGTGGCTCGGGCAATCGGGCAAGGACGCGGACGCGCTGGAGGCGCTGACGGCGCGGGAGGCCCGTGACTTTGTCATCGAGGCACAGCGCCGGCTCGATCGACGCACGGTGCACGCCCGGGTCTCCGGGCTGCGGGCGCTGTACCGGTACTGGCAGCGGCAGGGGCGGTTGCGCGCGAATCCCTTCGTCGCGCTGCCGCTGCCGCGCCTGGAGCGCCGTTTGCCGCGTTTCCTGTCGGAGGAGCAGATGCGGCGACTCCTCGAGGCGCCGGGGCGCTTGCGGGAGAACGGCGCGATCGATGCGTTCACAGCGCAGCGTGACTGGCTGCTGCTGGAGCTGCTTTACGGCGGCGGACTCCGGGTCAGCGAACTGGTCGCGCTCAGGTTCGATCAAATCGACGGTGACTCCGGGGTGGCGCGAATCGTGGGCAAGGGTCGCAAGGAACGCATCTGTCCGCTGGGGGAGGGGGCGATGACCTTGCTTCGGGCGTGGCGGGATGGCCTGCGTGCGGGGGTGGCGGCGGGCGATCGCGTGCTCGTGCGTGCGGACGGCGCTCCGCTCACGGCGAGGGAGGTGCAGGCGCTGCTCAAGCGCTACCTTGCCGCCGCCGGCCTGCCGGCGGACGCTTCACCCCACACGTTGCGGCACAGTTACGCGACGCACCTCCTGAACGCCGGCGCGGATCTCCGCGTCGTGCAGGAACTGCTCGGCCATTCGCGGCTCGCGACCACTCAGATCTACACCCACGTGAGCGGGGCGAGGCTGCGGGAGGTCTACAAGCGCGCGCACCCGCGGGCGTGAGGCTTCACCACGAGAGCCGGACCGACGCGCGGTTCAGCGCCGCGTCGTAGAGCGAAATCTCGACGGAGCTCGCGCCTGCGATCTCGGCGCGCGGAATCTCCAAGACGAAGCGCTCCTCCCGGCCATCCCGGATACCGTCAGCCGGCTGCTCCACCGAGCGCTCCAATCCATGATTGAAGCGGAATTCCGCGCCCTCGAGGAGCGACAGCGCATCCCGTCCGGAAATCGAAACCGTGAGCGTGTCCCCCGTGATCGTCGCTTTCGCCTCGAGGACGACTGGGGGAGTGCGGTCGACGCGGAGGTCGTCAGTCTCGAAGGTGACGGCGAGGCGCTCCGCGGCGGGGCGCGGGGCGGTCTCCCGCACCGCGAGACGGGTGAAGTAGAGTCCATCGGGCAGCGCGGAGGTGTCGAACTGGGCGTAGGGCAAAGCGGTGTCGACCGCCACATCGGTCCAGGCCGTGTCGCCGTCGCGCCGGAGGGAGAAGGTTGCCACGACGGCATCGGAATCGCTGTCGCTGATGCTCCAATACACCAGCTGCATCCCCGGAGCGGGGACGATCGGGGAGTTGAGGAGCGGGGCGCGGCGCTTTTCCTCGGGGTTGTCCTTGGGCTGCGTGAGCATCTGCCCGAGCGTGGTCGTGACCTGGGGCGGTGGCTGAGCCCCGGGGACGAGCGCGAGGTTGGGTGAGAAGAAACGGAAGTCACTCAGCACGGGCCGGCGGTTCTGCGGCAAGTGATGCAGCGAGGCGCGGTCCACCGCAAAGTCGCCCGGCAGCGCCGCCGGAGCGGTCACGCGCACCCTCACGTAGCGGCCGCGGAGGGCGGACGAAGTGCTCCACGACGCATCGCGTTCCGCGGTGGGTTCCCACGCTGACCATCCTTCCACGTCGTCGGCCCCGAAGCTGGTGCGCAGGCTGACCCCGAGGTCACGTTCCGCCAGGCCACGGACGCGGTCGAAGCGGAGGGCGCCGAGAGTGGAAGCATTGCCGAGGTCGATTCGCCGCGTTTCCAGTTCGCGGCGCTCCTGCGCGCGGAAGTCAACCAGCGTGAAGCCGGGTGCGTTGTTGCGCAGCGCGATCAGGCGATCTCCATCGAGAGGCAGCAGGGCGTTGAGTTGCGTGGAGGCGCTGCCGGCGAACGTCAGCGAGCGTCGCTCGGCCAGATCGTAGCCCACCAATTCGCCCTGTTCTCCCGCCGCGATGACCAGCACGTTCCCGCGCTTCTGGAGCCGATAGAAGGCCACGCCCGCGCGCGCGGCGAGCGTCTCGGGGAACCCCCCGCCAGCCGGGAGCCAGAGGAGGCTGCTGCGGCCGCCGAAGCGTTCGGCTGCGGCCGGCTCGGAGGCGGCGGGAGGGGTGCCCTCTTTGTCCGCCGTCGATCCGGCGGTGGGCCGGTTGATCCGGCTGGACGCATTGCCCGGGGAGAACACGACGGTCGCGTACACGTCTCCGGAGGGCAGCGGAAGGATGTCGGTGATCTCCGCGTCGCGGTTCTCCACCAGGATCGTCGGGGCGCCTCCGCCGACGGCGAACGAATAGAGATTTCCCTTGGGCGCGGATCCCGCCAGGACCGAGCCATCCGTGCGGCGGGCGAGGCGCCGCACGTTGCGATCGCGGATTTCGCCCCAGAGGGAGACCCCCTTGGCGGCGAGGGCGGCGGCATCCGTGAGCTTCTCGGAAGCGACTCCAGCTTGGGACAGCGTAGCCAGGTCGATGCGGTAAATCCGGCCCGGGTTGCCTGTCGCGGCCAAGACGGTGGACTCATCGATGGGCAGAAAATCGAGGACGCTGTCGACCGGTAGGAGCACCCGGGCGACCACGCGATCTCCGTCGATCAGGGTGATGCCGCCTTGACCGCCGGTACCGGCGAGCACGCGATCGCTTCCGACGGAGAGAACAGCAAACACGTGGGTGTCTTCCAAGTCAGCCTTCGGCTGGAGCGTGAAGCGCCGGGCCGGGACATCGACGGAGAGGATCTGCACCTTGCCCTCAGGACCGGAGCCCACGAGCCACCGGTCCGCCCCAGCGGGAGCGAGCGACCAGAGGATGTCCTTCACCGGGGCGCCGGCGAGATCCGAAACGGTCGGGCCGGCGACAATTCGTCCGTCGGAGCGCGTCGCGAGGCCCTTCAGGCTGCGGCTGGGCGTGTCGCGGTAGAAATCAACCTCGGCCGTCTTGGAGAGGGGATCGGCCACGGCGAGCGTGGCGGCGGTGCCGAAGAGTCCGGCGAGGGCGGCGAGGCGGAACGGACGCAGGGAGGGCATGGAAGAGAAAGGTCGAGGCTGCGCGACGAGCCGTGGGCGGCGGTCACTCGGATACGGTGAAGGGCCGCCGCACTTGCAGGCTGATGAGGCGATCAGGCAGCACGTGCTGCTCCCAGAGCGGCGTGGCGACATCCTGACGACCGTACCGGGTGTCGAGGTTCGCCTGAGTGATGCGTTCGATCGAGGCCGGGGCGCCGACGAGCCGCTCGTTCTGGTCGAGGAGGGCCGGTGAGCGTTCGAGGATCGCGACGTAGAGTCCGTCGGGTCGGCGGAATGATCGGAGACCGTCCAGATAGCTTGAGAAGCTCCGCACGTCATTCGCCGACAGGGATGCCGCCTGTCCGGTGGCCCGATCAAGTTCGCGCCCGTTCAGAACCACCAATTCGAGGGTGCGTCCCATCCACGTCGCGGGTACGGGAAGGGCAACGGTTGCCTCGAGAGTCCCTCCCTGATGATCGCGTCCGGATAGGAGCACGGTGACGGTCTCGCCGGGGCGGGGTCGGGTGGATGAGGGTTGGACCTGATCGAGGTAGGCCCAAGGACGTTGGCGCAGCGGCTCGATCCGAATGCGAACCGAGTCTGGATACGTCCGCTCGAACGGATTTTGTAAGCAGGCGTTCAGTTTCTGCAGGAACTCATCAAGGCCGGCGGCAAACCCCTGTGGGCCGGGGTAGAGCATGGCCATCTCAAGCGGCTTCTGGTCCGGAAAATCGACCCGGGTGATGATGCGAAACCCCTCGGCGAAGCCGGCATCGTTCGTTCCCTGGACCGCCTGCGTCACGCCCATGGCCGTGGCGAGCGGGGCGAGTTGCGGGTGCCGCGCGACCGAGAAGCGCAGCGAGCGTTGCGGGGTGGCGACCTCGACCGGGATCAGCCGCGGGCCGGGACCGAGTTCTCCGGCGACCGCGGAGAGGCGATCTTGGAGGAGCGTTCCGATGACGGGCCCCGTATTTGAAACCTTCATCGAATTGAGGTTCGACGGAAGGATGGCGACGATCTCCGACGCGCACAGGGGCAGGGCCACGTCGCCGATTCCGAGCATCGGGTGGCCGAAGGCGGTGATGCGGCGGCCATCCACGCGGGAAACCGTACCCGTTCCCGCGATCGTGATGTCTCCGACCGCGAGTGCCACGGCCACTGCGTCGCCGGGACTCAAGGAGGCTCCGGAAGCGGGCGCGTTCGCGGTCGTGCCGGCACTCGAGCCTCCCAGCGCGGTCGTGGTCAGCCCCAGCGCACGCAACTGCGGTCCAAATTGCTCGGCAACGGCGGGGGCCAGACCGGACAGGTTGAAGACCGGAGTCAGCGGTTGCAGGATGCCCCCGTCGCGGCTCGTCGTCGTGGTCCGGGAGCCGGTGGACTCCGAGTCGCGGATCGGGATCGGAACGAGGGGGAGTTCCGACATGCGGAGCGCAACCTCCTCGAGGTCGGCGACCGGGGTGAAGCCGGCGTAGCGTACCGTCTCGAACCGCTGGACCTGATAGCTCAGCGCGCCCGCCAGGCGTCCCCGGATGTAGAGCGGGCTGCCGCTCATGCCGGCGACTGCGCCCATGTTTTGCACGCG
>CAZEJZ010000129.1:0-7289 GCA_964512415.1 uncultured Opitutaceae bacterium | reverse complement strand
GCACCGTGGACGCGAGGCGCATCGCCGGGATCATAGCGCGACGCCCGTGCACCGGCCAGTCACGCATCTGCGTGATGCGCGCGGGCTCGCCTCCAGCGGAAAAATCAGCTTTCTCAAGGCCGATGCACCCCGCCCCGCCCCGCCGCTGGTGCGCCGGGCTCCGCCCCGTCGCGGCGGCCATGAGCCTGTTGCTCAACGCCGCCGCCGGCGCGGAGGCACCCACCTTCGCCGACCGGCTCCTCGGCAGCCTGAGCGTTCGCTACGGGGCTTTGATGGAGGAGGAGGAGGCTTTGCGGGTGGCGCTGGCGGCGCTGCCGGAGCAGCCCGCCTCCCAGCAAACGGAACGCGTCGGCTGGCACAGCCAGCGCACGCTGCATGACAACACGACCAAGTGGCTCCAACTTGACTTCGGGGCACCCGAGATGATCGACGCGGTCGCGCTGGTGCCGGCGGATGTCCGGTTCGAAAATCGCGAGGGGACGAGCTACGGCTTTCCGCGCCGGTTCCGGATCGAGGGCGCGGACACGGAGGACTTCGCCGCGCCCCGGCTCCTGGTCGCACGGGACGACGTCGATTTCCCGAGCCCCGGACTCGCCCCCGTGTGGTTTTCGTTTCCCGAGACTCGCGTGCGCTTCGTGCGCATCACCGCGACGCGACTCTGGCAGCGCGGCGACCGCGCGATCATGGCGCTGGGCGAAGTCTTCGTGCTGCACGGCGAACGCAACCTCGCCGCCGGCGCCCGCGTGACCGCGAGCGACACCGTCGAGTCCCCGCCCACCTGGCGACGGGCCAACGCGGTCGACGGCCAGAGCGTGCTGGGCACGGTGGTCGACGAACGGCGCACCGCCGGCAATGGCTGGCACAGCGAGATCGAACGCAACGAGTTCACGCCGAAGTGGGTGCAACTCGACCTCGGACGCGAACTCCCAATCGACGAGGTCCGGCTCTACGCGGCCTGCCCGCGCGACTTTCCGACACGGCGCGGCTTCGGCTTCCCGCCGCGGTTTCGCGTCGAGGCCGCGCGCACGGAGGATTTCCGCGACGCGACCACGCTCTTCGCCACGGGTGCGGAGGACTTCCCCAACCCCGGTGAGAATCCCGTGTTCATCTCCGGACGCGGCCACGTCGCACGGTTCGTCCGGGTCACCGCGACGCGGCTGTGGCGGCGGATGGACGATTTCGCGTTCGCGCTCGCCGAGGCGGAGGTCTGGTCGGGGCAGCGCAACGTGGCGGCGGGCGCGGCGGTCACCGCCCTCGACAGCACCGAGCTCGCCACCTGGTCCCGCACCTTCCTCGCGGACGGGGAGACCAGCCGGGGCCGGATCACTCCCTGGCGTGAGACGCTGGCGGCGCTTTCGCAGCGCCGGGACACGCTGCGCCGGCTGGGTGAGATCGAAGCGGAGAAGGTCGCGGTCGCCGCTCAGGTCCGCCAGTGGGCGGCCTGGCTCGGCGTCAGCGGAGGTGGCGCGCTCGCCGCCGTTGCCGCCGGCTGGGGCGTCCAGCTGCGCCGGCGGAAACGGCGGGAAATCGAAGCGGTGCGCCAGCAGATCGCGGCGGATCTGCACGACGAAATCGGGAGCAACCTCGGCACGATCGCCCTGCTCGCGCGCGTCGCGGCCGGCCAGCCCGCGCAGGCGGGCGGCGACCTTGCGGAGATTCAGCGCGTGGCGCGCGAGACGGCGGAGTCGATGCGCGACCTGATCTGGTTCATCCGCCCGGCCGGCGCCGCGGGTGATTTCGCCACGAAGCTGCGCGACACCGCCGCGACGATGCTCGCGAACCTTCCGTTCACGTTTAGCGGCGCCGCGACCGGCCGGGCACTCTCGCTCGAGGCCAAACGCGCCGCCTTCCTCATCTTCAAGGAAGCGCTGCACAACATCCAGCGGCACGCGCAGGCGACACAGGTGAGCATAGCGATCGAGGAGACGGCGTCCGCGCTCGTACTCGAAATCGCGGATGATGGCATTGGCTTCGTGCCGGGGGCGGGCGGCGGACTGGGGCTGCAGAGCCAGCGTCACCGCGCCGAGCAACTCGGTGCAGAGTTGACGGTCGAAAGTGCCCCGGGCCGCGGCACGCGGGTGCGACTGCGGATGAGGTCGGGAGCAGAGAAGCGAAATCCGGTCCCATGAGTACGGCGATTCGCGCCTGGTTGGTGGAGGACAACCAGCCTTTCCGGCGGGCGCTGCGGCGGGCGCTTGAGCAGGAAAAGGGCTTGGTGTGCGACGGGGAGTTTGCCCGCTGCGAGGACGCATGGGAGGCGATCGCACGCGAGGGCGCGCCCCAGGTAATTCTGCTCGACCTCGGCCTTCCCGGCATCGACGGCATCGCGGCGCTGCCGCGTTTCCGCGAATTGGCGCCGTCGACGGTCCTCCTCGTGCTGACCGTTTTCGAGGAGGAGGAGAAGATCCTGCGCGCGCTGTCGTCGGGCGCGTCAGGTTACCTGCTCAAGATGTCGTCGCCAGAGGAGATCGCGCGGGCGATTCGCGACGCGCTGGCGGGCGGCGCGCCGATGACGCCCCGGATGGCGCGCTACGTGGTGGACCGGATGGCGCAACTCCTGCCGCTCAAGCGCGACTACGGGCTGACCGGGCGCGAGAAACAGACGCTCGACGGCATCGTGCAGGGAAAGACCAAGAAGGAAATCGCGGCCGCGCTCGACATGAGCTTCCACACCGTCGACACCCACCTGCGCAACATCTACCGCAAGCTCGTCGTGAACACCCGCACCGCCGCCGTGGCGAAGGCGATGAAGGACGGCCTCGTGTAGCCACCCCGGAAACTCACACGGTCCTTGGTCCAGTAAACGGGAGCACTTCAGGTGCATCGACGATTTGGGCGCACCGGATTCGCTTCATTCGCTTCAAAACTCTTCACCCTAACGGGCTCGTCCTTTGCCCCTGACGATCCACGGAAATAGCGAACAGCCTTATTTCTATAATTTAGACTTGATGGAAATAAGACGGCTGCTTGTTTCCACTCATGAAATCCCGCTCGGCAGGGAGTCCGTCCGGGCGGTGGGTCAAGACGCTGGAAGGCTACCGGGCCTTTCGTCCCAGCCCGTTGCCACCGGAGATCGCTTGGACGCCCAAGTTGGTTCGGGCGCTCTCCCATGCGGATCGGCTGCTGGGCCGACTCGCAGGCGAGGGCCGGAGGCTGCCCAACCCGCACCTGCTGATTCGCCCGTTCGTGCAACGGGAGGCGGTTTATTCGAGTCGCATTGAAGGCACCCAGGCGACCCTCGGCGAACTGCTCGCGGCCGATGCTGGCGTCAGCCCCAAGCGCAGTCCCGAGGACCTGCGCGAAGTCGGCAACTACGTGACGGCCCTCGAGCACGGTCTCAAACGCCTCGAGTCGTTGCCGCTGTCTCTCCGGCTCGTTCGCGAACTGCACGAAAAACTGATGACCGGGGTGCGCGGCGATCACGCCACGCCCGGGCAATTTCGCCGGACCCAGAACTGGATCGGTCGACCGGGTTGCACCCTGGCCGATGCCTCCTATGTGCCGCCACCGCCAGCCGACTTGCTGGACCACCTTGGGCAGTGGGAGAATTTTCTCCACGACGAATCGGTGCCGCCACTGGTCCACGCCGCGCTAATGCACTATCAATTCGAGGCCATCCACCCGTTCATCGACGGCAACGGACGCGTCGGACGTTTGCTCATCACCCTTTCACTGTGTGCACGAGGTGTGTTGACCGAGCCTTTGCTTTACCTGTCGGCCTTCTTTGAGGCGACCCGCAACGACTACTACGACGGCCTGCGCGGCATCACCGAACGCGGCGACTGGGCTGGCTGGCTGGAGTATTTCTTCAACGGCGTCGCGCGGCAGTCGGAGGACGCCTTGAGCCGGGCGGAGCGCATCAATCAGCAACTGGCCGCCTGGCGAGAAGCCTTTGCCGGCAGCGGGTCGAAGGTGCCGTTGCAGCTCATCGATCTCGTCGGTTCGAACCCCTTCCTCACGCCCCGCGAAACCGAGCGCCGCCTTGGGGTCGCCTATAACACCGTCATGCGCGCCATCACCGCACTGGAGGAAGGCGGCGTCCTGACCAAGGTCGGGGACGGCAAGCGTGACCGCGTCTTCTGCGCCCGCGCCATTCTGGACATCCTCGAAGAGCCCGCGCGCCTCGTGCCGGAGCCACCCGTCAGGAAGCGCCGGAGCACCCGGGGCTGATGGTGCGCCCGCCTGCGCATCATCGCTCCGTGCGGCTAACCCAACCCCAAAAACCCTACCCATACAGACCCGGTCCCCAATCTTTGGTGTAGACCCTCCTCGTCGCCAACGACTGGCTGCCCGGCATGGATTCGAACCATGACTAGGCGAGTCAAAGTCGCCTGTGCTACCATTACACCACCAGGCAAGGAGGGTGAAGGAAGCACGCTGCCGGAATTTGCCGGAGCGTCAAGGACTCGGAAGGCGAGCCGAGGATTTACTTTTGGCTCGTCCTTCTCTCTCCTGCGGAGTCGCTTCCGCTCCCGCGCACCCCGATTCTTCTCCCCGCACCGGAAGAGCACCCCTCCCCTCTCAGTCACGCCACTTTCCGCATCCCGTCCGATCCCTCCTTTCGCTTCATCATCCTCCCCCTTTTCCCACCATGCTCGTCCATACTGTCTTCTTCTGGCTCAAGCCTGATCTCACGGCCGAACAGCGCGCCGACTTCCGCCGCGGGGTCGAATCGCTCGCAAACATCAAGGCCACCGAGAAGGTCTTCGTCGGCACCCCCGCCGGCGTGCCCGACCGGCCCGTGATCGACAAATCCTACAGCGTCGGCCTCACCGTGCTCTGCAAGGACATCGCCGCCCACAACGCCTACCAGGTCGACCCGATCCACCTCGCGTTCGTCGAGCGCTGCAAGCCGTACTGGGCACGCATCCAGGTCTACGACTGCGAGTAAGCGCCGCCCGGGTCCCGCGCGCCCGTCCACTCCGCCCGCACCCCTCTCCTGGGTCACCTCGACCACCCTCCGCCGTCTCGCCCACCGCCGTGGCTCCCGCCGTCGCCACCGCCCTCCCCCGCTCGCTCCAGGCCGCGCTCCCGGGGGACCGCTGGTTGACCCAGCCCGCCGAGCTCGCGGCGTACGAGAGCGATGGACTGACCGCCTTCCACGCGCGGCCCATCGGGGTGGCGGTGCCGGAATCCGAGGCCGAGGTCATCGCGCTGGTGCGGGCCTGCCGCGACGAGTCCATTCCCTTCGTCGCCCGGGGCAGCGGGACCAGCCTGTCGGGCGGCTCGCTCCCGGTCGCCGGCGGCATCGTCATCGCCCTCAATCGCCTCAACCGGATCGTCCGCCTCGATCCGGACCGTCGCATCGCGGTGGTCCAGCCCGGCGTGATCAACACGCAGGTCTCCCTCGCCGCCGCGCCGCATGGGCTGCACTACGCCCCCGATCCGTCCAGCCAGACGATCTGCACGATCGGCGGCAACGTGGCGTTCAACTCCGGCGGCGCCCACTGCCTGAAGTACGGGATGACCGCCAACCACGTCCTCGGTCTCCGCGCCGTGCTGGCCACCGGCGAGGTCGTGACGTGGGGCGGCGACAGCCGCGAGCGGGTCGGACCCGACTGGTGCGGACTGTTCACCGGCAACGAAGGCCTTTTCGGCATCGCGCTCGAGGTCACCCTGCAGTTGCTGCCAAAGCCCGAGACGTACCAGACGGTCCTCGCCGGCTACCGTTCGCTGGAGGACGCCGGTGACGCGGTCGCCGCGATCATCGCCAGCGGGCTGCTCCCCGGTGCGCTGGAAATCATGGATGCGCTCGCCCTCGAGGCGGCGCGCGCCGCGGTGCAGGCCGACTATCCGCCGGGCTGCGAGGCGGTGCTGATCGTCGAGTTGGAAGGGCCGCGCGAGGTCGTCGCCCGCGAGCGCGTCCGGCTCGATGCGGTGCTCGCGCAGAGTCGCGCGACGGAGCTCCGTCCCGCACGCAACGCCGCCGAGCGGCTCGCGATCTGGAAGGGCCGCAAATCCGCCTTCAGCGCCGTCGGACGGCTGTCGCCGGACTTCATCGTGCAGGACGGCGTCGTCCCGCGTCGGCGGCTCGGCGAGGCCCTCCGTCGGATCGGCGAGCTGGGCCGGGCCGCCGACCTGCGCATCGCCAATGTCTTCCACGCCGGCGACGGGAACCTTCACCCGCTCATCCTCTTCGACGGCCGGCAGCCCGGGGCGCTTGAGCGCGCAGAGGCCTTGGCGGGACAGATCCTCCGGCTCTGCCTGGAGATGGGCGGGTCGATCACCGGCGAGCACGGAGTGGGCGTCGAGAAGCGCGACTTTCTCCCGGACATGTTCAACGCGGACGAAATCGACTGCCTGAAGCGCATTCGCGCCGCATTCGATCCCGCACAACTCTCGAATCCCGGGAAGATGTTCCCCGGCGACGCCGCCGACGCGGCGCCCGGCGGAGCGGGCCACGGCCTGCACCCGCTCGAGCGTGCGGGGGTGATTTCCCGTACCTAGAATGGCCGGGAACCGCACCATGCCCGCCGCCCTCCAGCCGTCCTCCCTCGCCGAACTCGCCACGATGGTGCGGGCCACGCCCCGCGTGCTCGCCGTGGGTGGGCGGACCAAGCCGCGCCTGAGCGCCGGCACGGACGCCACGCCGCTGGTGCTCACGGGCGTCACCGGCATTGTCGAATACGATCCGGCCGAGTTCACCGTGACCGCGCTCGCGGGCACGCGCCTGCGCGATCTCCATGCCGCCCTCGCGCGCCACGGACAGCACCTCCCGTTCGACCCACCGCTCGCGGACGCCGGCTCGACGGTCGGCGGCATGCTCGCGGCCGGTCTCGCCGGGCCCGGGCGCTTCCGCTTCGGCGGCGTGCGCGACTTCGTGCTCGGGGTCCGCCTGATCGACGGCGCGGGTCGCGAGCTCCGTCTCGGCGGCAAGGTCGTGAAGAACGCCGCGGGCTTCGACGTGCCGAAGTTCCTTGCCGGCAGCCTCGGCCGCTTCGGGGTGATCGGGGAGGCGACCTTCAAGGTCTTCCCCCGGCCGGAGACGACCCTGACCCTGCGGCTGCCCACGGCCTCGCTCGCCGCGACGCTCGAGTTGCTCGCGACGCTGGGTCGCAGCCGGTACGAGATCGAGGCGCTCGACGTGGCCCCGGACGGCCGTGAAGTGCTGGCGCGCCTCGCCGGCCCGGCCGACGCCCTGCCCGATCTCGCGCGCGACCTGCTCGGCCGCCATCGCGGCGAAGCCATTCCATTCCCCGCGGCGGACACCTTGTGGGCGCAGCTCCGGGATTTCGGCTGGGCGGATTCCGCCGCGACGCTGCTCAAGGTGCCCTGCTCCCTCGCGTCCC
>CAZEJZ010000128.1:0-7375 GCA_964512415.1 uncultured Opitutaceae bacterium | reverse complement strand
CCCACGCCGACTATGCGCTGGAGAAGTCCTTCGCCAACATACTTCTGGAGGCGGCACAGGCCGGCGGCAAGGTCGATGCGGAGAAGGCCCTGAAGTACATCCAGGAGGCCTACTCCGCCAGGGACCAGGCGCTGCAGGGCATGGAGGCCCGGCTGGTGGCGGACAAGCTGGCTTCGTTCCGTCTCGCTGGTGCGGATCTCCCGGCGGAGGCGCGGGCGCGCCTTGAGGCGATCGAGGAGGAGTTGGCGCAGGTCACGCAGCGCTACTCGGAGAACGTCCTCGACGCCACGAATGCGTGGCAGTTGCTGGTGGAGGACCCGGTGCGCCTCGCCGGCCTGCCAGCGCACGCGGTGGCGGCGGCGCTCGCCAGTGCGCAGCGCAAGGGGCTGGGGACGGCGGAGCGCCCCGTGTGGCGTTTCACGCTGCAGGGCCCGTCGCTTGAGCCCGTGATGACCTACGCGGAGGACGAGGCCCTCCGTCGCGACCTGTGGGCGGCTTCGGTGGCGATCGGTGCGGAGGGCAAGCACGACAACGAACCCTTGGTGAAGCGCATCCTCGCCCTGCGGCGGGAGAAGGCCGGCCTGCTCGGCAAGGCGCATTTCGCGGACCTCGTCCTGGAGCGGCGCATGGCCAAGACGGGAGCGCGTGCGCTCGAATTCATCGAGGACCTGCGGGGCCGGGCGGCACCGGGATTCGTGCGTGAGTGCTCCGAGTTGGAGGCGTTCAAGGCGGAACAGACCGGTGAGCCGGCGGGTCCGCTGAAGGCGTGGGAAGTGGCGTTCTGGGCTGAACGCCTCCGGAACGCACGCTACGCGTTCAATGAGGAGGCCCTGCGGCCGTATTTCCCGATGGACCGTGTGATCGCCGGCATGTTCGAGATCGCGCGGCGCGTCATGGGCCTGCGCGTCGTGGAGAAGCCGGCGGGCAGTTTCGAGGCGTGGCATGAGGAGGTGCGTGCGTACGACATGTTCGACAGCGCCGGGCGCCACCTGGGCGCGTTCTACGCCGACTGGCACCCTCGCGAGTCGAAGCGCGGCGGCGCCTGGATGGGCAGCCTGATCACCGGCGCTCCGCGGTCGGACGGTCCCCGGGCCCCGCATCTTGGCTACATCTGCGGGAACATGACGCCGCCGGTCGAAGGCCGGCCCGCTCTGCTCACGCATCGCGAGGTGAATACGGTCTTCCACGAGTTCGGTCACCTCCTGCACCACCTCCTCTCGGAGGTCCCGGTGCGCTCGCTCGCGGGAACGAACGTCGCGTGGGACTTCGTGGAGCTCCCCTCGCAGATCATGGAGAACTGGACGTGGGAGCGCGAGGGGCTGGACCTCTTCGCGCGCCACCACGAGACCGGGGAGCCGATTCCGCAGCCCTTGTTCGAGAAAATGATCGCGGCCCGCCGGTTCCGTGGCGCCTGTGCGGTTATGCGCCAGCTTCAGTTCGCGAAGATGGATCTGGTCCTCCACATGCGGTCAGCGGACTTCCTCGACGGCGATCTCGAGGCCAAGGTGCGCACGGTGATCGCTGATTGCCTGATCCCGACGGCACCGCCGACTCGAACGATCGTGAAGCGCTTCAATCACCTGTTCAGCGATCCCGTGGGTTATGCGGCCGGCTACTACTCGTACAAGTGGGCCGAAGTGCTGGAAGCCGACGCGTTCACGCGCTTCCAGCGCGAGGGTATCTTCAACGCCCAGACGGGGGCCGACTTCGTCACCCACATCCTGAGCAAGGGTGATTCGGCTGATCCGGGTGATCTCTACCGCGCCTTCATGGGCCGGGATCCCGACCTGTCGGCACTCCTGATCCGCAGCGGACTCAGTGCGGCGTAGGCCGCCCCGGGGACGACTCCTCGTCAGTCCGAAGTTGATTCCCCCGTGCGGGCGCCGCCGAGGTACCGGTGGCGCGCGAAGCGCCACGCCGAGACGAAGAACGCGGTCAGCGGGATCGCCAGCACCATCCCGAGCAGACCGCCCAGCGCGGTGCCCCAGAAGAAGATCGCGACGATGATGGTCACCGGATGCAGGCCGGTGCGGTCTGACATGATCTTGGGCGTCAGGAACCACCCCTCGATGTTCTGCACGAGGACCTGCACGCCGAGCGTGAGGGCGACCAGTTTCCAGCCACCCTCCGGTTGGAGGAGCGCAACGGGGATGGTCACAGCTAACCCGAGGATCGAGCCGAGGTAGGGCACGACGTTGAGCAGGCCCAGCAGCAGTCCGATGACCGCGCCGAACTTCAGGCCCACCGCGAGGAATCCTGCAGCGTACAGGCCCCCCATGATTAGCCCGATCACCAGTTGTCCGCGGAAGAACGAAATGATGATCGAGACGAACTCGCGGGCGAGGAACGCCAGATCGGCGCGCAGCGACGGACTGAGGAACGGCAGTTGGTCGGGGATGCGGTCCGCCGGATGGGCCCGCGAGAGCAGAAAGAAGAAGAAGTAGATCGGAATCACCGCGACCTGGGTGATGAAGCCCACCCCCTGCGCGATGCCGGAGCCGGCCGCCGCGAGGCTCGGCACCGCTTCGCGAACGAACGTCTGCAGTTGCTGTCCGACTCGCTCGATGATCGTCCGGAGGGTCGGATTCTCCCAGTACCGCTCGATCAGCTGCGCCCACTCGGGGGTGTGCGTCCGGATGAAGACCCCGGCCCTTTCCCAGAGGACCGGCAGATAGGCGAAGAGGTCGAGCACCTGCGCGAGGGCGGGCGGGACGAGCGTGAAGGCCACGGCGCCGAGGACGACGGTCAGGAAACCGCAGACGAAGATCACCGCGGTCAGGCGGCGCAGGCGCAACCGCTGCTCCAGCGCTTCCACGGCGGGGCGGAGCATGAGTGCGAGGATGCCGGCTACGGCGAGCGGCCAGAGCACGCCGGAAAACCGAGCGACCAGTGAGCCGAGGACGACCACGGTGCCGAGAAGCACCAGGCTGACGACCGCGAAGGCGAGGCAGGTGAGCGCAGCCGCGACGATCTTGCGCTGGGCAGGGGAGAACAGCGTCTCCGGAGGGGGAGCAGGGCTGGGCTCGTTCATCGCCCCCAAGCAGGGAGGATGCGGCGCGCCGGTGCGAGCCTCGTTTTGCGCCGGGCTTCCCCCTTGCCTGCGCCTTCGCCGCCCGCACACTGCACGGGTCATGTGTGGTCGTTACCGACTCAAGGACCCCGAGCGCGTACTGCAGGTCCTGCGGGCCGTGTTCGGCGAGCGACTGGGACCGGTCACTCTGGAGCGCCGCTGGAACGTGGCTCCCTCGCAGCAGGTCACGGTCCTGCATGCGCGGGGCGACGGGATCGACGGGCAGAGCATGCGCTGGGGCTTCGTGCCGCCGTGGGACCGGAGCGAGAAGCCCCGGCTGGCGCCGATCAATGCCCGCAGCGAGGAGGCGGCGGGCAAGCCGATGTTCCGCGACGCCGTCCGCTCGCGTCGCTGCCTGATCCCGGCGGATGGCTTCTATGAGTGGCAGCGGACGGATGCGACGAGCAAGACACCGTACTGCATCGGGCTCGCCTCGGAGCGACCCTTCTTCCTCGCCGGCATTCACACCGACGCGGTTGCGGGTCTGCGGCCCGCAACCTTTGCCATGCTCACGACACGGCCGAACGCGGCCGTCGCTCCCGTCCACGACCGGATGCCAGTGATCCTGGAAGGCCCCCGGGCCGTCGAGTGGCTTCGTCCGGGCGCTCTGGCCGAGGCGGACTATCGCCGGCTGTGCGAGCCCGTCGCGTCGGATGAGACGCTCTTGTGGAAGGTTTCGGCGCTGGTAAACAACCCCCGTCATGAGACGGCCGAGGTGTGCCTGCCGGTCGGCAGTTGAGCGATGACGAGGTTTTCAGGGCTTGCCGCGCGGTCCTGTGCAGGGGAATCATTCCCGTCCGCTTCGCCGTCGTCTCTCCCCTCCACCGCTTCCCGACCATGAGTTCCGCGGGTGAATTGCCTAGTGTCTTCGTCCTCGGCGACAGCATCTCGATGCACTATGGCCCCTACCTCGCGGAGGCGCTTGGGGTGCGGTTTCGCTATGATCGGAAACGCGCGCCCGACGGAGCCACGGATCCCAACGAAGCGAACGGCGGTGACTCGGCCCAGGTGCTGGCGTTTCTCCGCAGTCCGGCCGGACAGTCGATCCCGCAGGGGCTCCTGCTGCTCAATTGCGGCCTGCACGACATCAAGCTCCGTCCCGACCAGCCGGGCTGCCAGGTGCCATTGGATGCCTATGCAACCAACCTGGAGGGGATCCTGCGGGAATGCCGACTCAAGTCCTGGCGCGCCGTCTGGGTGCGGACCACGCCGGTGGTCGATGCGCTGCATCGCGAGCGCTCGCCGGGATTCGACCGGCGCGAGGCGGATGTGGCGGCCTACAACGCGGAGGCCGACCGGGTGATGGCGCGTCACGGCGTGCCCATTATCGATCTCCACGCGTTCACGTTGCCTTTCCTGCCGTCGGCCCTCATCGACCACGTGCACTTCGGCGTGGACTTGCGGCGCCTGCAGGGGACTTACCTAGCGGGCTTCGTCAAGGGATTGCTGGCCGGTGCGAACGGGTAGGCGAGACGGTCCGGAACCCAAGCCATTTGTATGAACATCGTCATTACAGGAGCAACCCGGGGGCTGGGCCGCGCGCTGGTGCGCGAATTCATCGCGGGAGGACACACCGTGTTCGGCTGCGGCACCAACGGGGAGGCGATCTTTGATCTGCGTCTGGAGTATGGTGCGCCCCACGACTTCGCGCTCGTCGACGTGGCGCAGGACGTGAAGGTCGGCATTTGGGCCACCAGCGTGCTGGCGGGGCATGGCGCGCCGGACCTCCTCATCAACAATGCGGCCGTGATGAACTCGCCGGGGCCCCTCTGGACGCAGGGGGACGCCGCCTTCACGCGACTTGTCGATGTTAACCTGCGGGGCGTCGCGAATGTGATCCGTCACTTCGTGCCCGCGATGGTGGAGCGCGGATCCGGCGTCATCGTGAATCTTTCCTCGGGGTGGGGGCGGAGCGTGTCGCCCGGCGTCGCTCCTTACTGCATGTCGAAGTGGGGCATTGAGGGGCTTACCAAGGCCCTGGCGGCCGAGCTGCCTCCCGGCATGGCGGCGGTGCCGCTCAATCCCGGCGTCATCGACACCGATATGCTCCGGACGGCCTGGGCGGGAGGGGCGTCAGACTTTCCCAAGGCGGAGGTCTGGGCCAAGCAGGCCGCGCCGTACCTTCTTTCGCTCGGAGCGCGCGACAACGGCCGCTCGCTCAGCGTGCCCGGGGTGGAGGACTGAGCGGTGTCCGAACGCCTCATTCTCGCCTCCGCTTCGCCGCGGCGCCGCGAGTTGCTGACCCGTCTTGGCTATCCCTTCACGGTGGTGGAGGCCCGGGTGCAGGAAGACGAGGATCCGCGCCTCGATCCCCGCATCATGGTCTCCCGCAATGCCGCGCGGAAGGCCGACTGGGTGGCGACGAAGCACCCGGACGCTTGGGTGCTGGGAGCTGACACCACGGTGTTCATCGATGGCCATGCCCTCAACAAGCCCGCCGACCTTGCCGACGCCCGGGCCATGCTCGGTCGCCTCTCCGGCCGCACCCATTCGGTCTACACCGGTCTCGCCTTGCGCCGGGCGGATCGCGGCATCGCCTGGGATGCCAGCGAGACGTGCGACGTGACCTTCCGGGTGCTCGATCAGGCCCTGATTGATCGCTATCTCTCTCTCGTTCATGTGCTTGACAAGGCAGGGGCCTATGGAATCCAGGATCATGGCGACGTGATCATCGCGGGCCACACGGGCGAAGTGGCGACGATCATGGGCCTTCCGCTCAATCTGACGAAACACTTGCTGACGAAGGCGGGTCTGCTGAGCTAAGCATCTTTCCCGCATGCCGTCTTCCACCACCGCAACCAAGCCGCGTCGCCCAGGGCGCCGTTGGATCTGGCCGCGTTGGTCGCGCGACGAAGACACGCGTTCGGTGCAGATCGGGGTCGTGGCGACGCTGCTGGTGCACCTGCTGCTTCTGCTGACGCTGCCTTACTTGCTGCGGCGAACGGCCTCGGTGCCGGTCAAGCCGGCGGACAAGACGTTCAACATTGAACTGGCCCCGGAGGAGCCGGAAGTCCCGCTCACGGAAGCCAAGCCGCCGGCGAAGCCATTCAAGTTCGTGGAAGTGAATCCTGATGCGCCGGACAATCCGCCGGACAAGACGGAGAACTTTGGCGCTCAGAACCAGCAGGTCGCGCAGGAGAAACCGACGCCGAACGGGAAGAGTGACGCCCCCGCCCTGGACGGAGACAAGGAGAAGCAGAGCACCGCGATCGTTTCGGGTCGGCTCCAGCCGCCGGAGCCCCCCTCACGGCTCGCGCAAGCCGAGCCGGTGCCGACGCCGCAGGAGGCCGTACCCGCGCCGAACCAGAAGGTCGCGCAGGCGCCGATCCCTGGTTTTGAGAAGGTGGAGGGTGACGCCCCCGATTCCATCGGGAGCACGGTTGCCAAGATTACCCCTCCGGACACCAAGCGAGGACCCGATGAGGTGGAAGGCAGCCCGGACGTCCGCGAGGTCGTGGCGTTCAACGGGCAGGTGGTCCGGATCGATCGGCGGCGTCCGCAGGATCGTGAGCGGGTGGCGCAGCGCAATGCGCGCCCGGCGTTCCTTCGCGACAATCAGATCGGCACGCAGAACATCGGCCCGGTGGCCTACAATGCAAAGTGGAGCGAGTACGGCGCGTACCTGCAGAAGCTGATTGAGACGGTGCAGATCCAGTGGGAACGCCTGATCGTGCAGAGCTCGGTGTATCCGCCGCCGGGCACCATCGTCCGCGTGACTTTCATTATTAACGACAAGGGTGACATCACCGACATCGCTCCCGGTGACGGAGAGGCTCCCTTGCAGGCCAAGCGCGCCTGCGTGAGCGCGATCACGGCCCGGGCGCCGTACGGCAAGTGGAGCGACGACATGGTCGCGGTGCTGGGTCATGAACAGGAGATGACCTTCACGTTCTACTACAACCCGTGAAGCGGACTGGGGCCAACGCTGCGCGCGGGCTGCCGCTGGGCCCGGGAGTCGAGTTTCTGACCGAGGATGCCAACGGGCTCTTCGCGCTGGCGAAGCCCGAGGGCGTGCTGTCGCATCCGAATCGGGCGGGCGAGGAAGACCGTTCGCTGCTCACGGCGCCGTATCGGCTTGAGGGGGAATGCTTCGAGTGGCGGAAGAGTCCGGAAGAGGCGCCGGTGCGCGCCTACCTCCTGAACCGGCTCGACTCCGGGACCTCCGGGGTGATCTTGCTCGCGAGCTCCGCGGAGCTCGCGGCCGCGCTGCGGGATCATTTCCGGCACCAGCGCGTGGCGAAGCACTATGCGGCGCTGGTCTTCGGTGCGCCGACCCCTGCGGTGCAGGTCTGGCGCGACCGCCTC
>CAZEJZ010000127.1:0-7378 GCA_964512415.1 uncultured Opitutaceae bacterium | reverse complement strand
GCGTAGAATCCACACACCGAAAGCCCACCGATGAAGCCGCGCTGAATCAGCTTCCCGTTTCGCCACAGCGCCGTCGGCTCCCAGCGCCCGCGAAACACCAGGGTCACGACCGCCAGACCCACCGCGAAGCGCACCGCGCAGGTCCACCAGATGATCCCATCACCCCGCCATCCCAGCGCCCGGATCACGAGGACCGACGAGGCAAAGCAGGCGACCGACGCGAGCATGAAGGCCACGCCGTCCCGGATCCGCTGTCTGTCTTCAGGCAACCGCATCCGATCAGCCTGAGACCCTAGGGCAGCCGAAGCAATCGCGCCGCGTTCCCTCCCATCACCGCCGCCAGCTCCGACTCCGTGAAGAGATCCCGCGCGTGCCGCTCCAAGTACGTGCGCGACTGGCGGTACGTGCAGAAGCGATTCTGGAACGGCATGTCCGTGCCCCAGAGCAACCACTCGGATCCGATCTCCCGCCGCATCGCCTCCAACACCGGACGACACTCGTGGTAGGGATAGTCGAAGAGATCACCGATGCGAAACGGAAAACCCACCTCGAGAAAGATGCCGGCCCCGCGCAGGGGTGCCCACATCTCGGACGGCAGCGCGAACGCCCCGTCCGCGATGAAGTCTCTCCACGGGTAGCCATGGGTGACGCTGACCGCCGCCGCGGGAAAACGCTCCCGCCAGCGCCGCAGTTCCCACAGCTCCGCAATGAACGCCGCCCGCGGGTCGCGCACGCCCGGTCGCGCACCCAGGGTGAAGAAGAACGGCAGGCCACAGCCCACCGCCACCTCCCAGAAAGGCGTCCACCGGTCATCGTTGAAACTGACGCTCCGCCCCGAGCGATAAGCGTACTCGGGGATGATCTTGATCGCGTGCAGGCCGTGAACCCGCACCGCCTCGTCGAGTTGCCGCAGCGCCCGGTCCGGTTCACTCGGAATGACCTCCTCATCCACCAGCGCCATCGCGCGCAGCCGATCCGGGAACGCCCGCACGCACTGCGCCAGAAAGGCGACGTCCCGCGAAAGCGTGGTGTCCGTGTGCAGCAGCGCCCAGTCGACCTCCGCATGATCCATCTCCGCCACCAGCGCCGCCGCGGAAAACGCGACCACGTTCGGCGGCAGCTGTTGCTTGGCGTAGTCATCCCCGTCGACCGTCCACGTGAGGCGGTTTAGCACCGGATCCACCCGGAAGTTCCGGTCGACGGCGAGCCGCAGCGGGTCCTCCAGCGTCGGCGCAAGCAGGAGACGCGAGTCACCGCGGCGGCGGTCGCGCGTCCGGAACGCCGGCTGGTGGTGCAGCGCGGTCTGCACCTGCCACAGCGCGAGGTGGGCTTCGGCCGAAGCATGACCCGCCGGGGTGTCCGGCGCCGTGAAACAGTAGGCGTGGCTGTCGATGATCATGCCGCTTCGCGGTTGACGACCGGTATGCCGGAGTCGCAGGGTGTATACAACGGCAGAGTTTCCCCGGGGACGACCCCTTCCCGACTCACCGGTCCCACCCCCTTCCTTCATGTCGAGCCCGGAGAAACCCGCCCCGGCCGCCGCCGGCGAATCGTCCCTGCCGTCCGAGCGCGACCAGCGCCGCAACGCCCTGCTCTACGCCGCGCAGATCTCGATCACGTACTTCGCCGCACCCGCGCTCTACATCGGGTTCATGCAGGCGAGCCTCTGCAAGCGGCTGCAGACTTCGGACACGATCGCGAATCTCCCGAGCACCGTTTTCCTGTCGATGGCGTGGACCGTGGTGGTGATCGCCTGGCTCTTCCCGCAGGCGCGGTTGCTGAAGCGACTTCTCGCAGGCGCGTACCTGCTGATGGCGGCGGCGGGCCTGATGGTGGCCGGCGTCCTCGTCGCCCAACCGGGTACGACCGCGATCGTCACCGCGCTGGTGCTGCACGGCGTGATGGTGGGGATTTCGGTGCCGCTGATCGGGGTGCTGGGCTGGGAGGTACTGGATCGAGGCTTATCGCAGAAGCTCCGTGGCCAGGCTCTTGGTCTGGCCTTCGGCGTGGGTCCAGCCTTCGCCGTCCTCGGCTCCCTCAGCGCCCAGTTGCTGATGGACGGCAAGCTCTTCGACTTCCACCTTCCCGAAGGCTGGACCCCGGTCTACCCGTACAGCTACGCGCTGCTGTTCACCATCAGCTCGGGATGCACGGTGGTTTCCGCCTGGCTCTCCTCCCGCTACACGTTCCCGCTTCCGGCCCACGAGCCGCCGCGCCAATCATTCCAGGAGGGCATCGTCGGCGGCTTCCGCGCCGTCCTCGGCTACCCGATCCTGCTCATCGCCTGCCTCGCGTACCTGCTGATGTACTCCGGCAACATGGTGCAGATCAACATGAGCATCTTCACCCAGGAGGCCGTCGGGCAGATGGCGGAAAACCTCGCGGGCTACCAGCTCGCCCTCCGCTTCTCGTTCAAGATCCTCGCGGGCTTCCTCCTCGGCTGGCTGCTCGCACGCACCAACCCGAAGGTCCCGTTGCTGGTCACCGCCGGGCTGCTCATGCTCGGGGTGCTCTGGGTCATGTTCGTTCCCGGCTACTGGTTCCTGCTGGCCTTCGGGATCAATGGCGCCGGCGAGCTGTTCGGGGTATACTATGTCAACTATCCCGCCCAGTGTTCCCCGCGCTCCCAAGTGCGGCGCAACATTTCCTTCCTGATGCTGATCTCCGCCTTCGTCGGCCTCGCCCCCGTGGGGTATGGCTTCATCTCCGACAACTGGGGCTTGCGCGCGAGTTTCCTCGCCGCCCTCGTGCTCCTGATTGCGACCACCGCGATGGTCGTCCTGAAACTGCCGTGGCGTCCCCAGCCGCGGCCGCAGGACATGACGGAGGCGGATCGTGCAGCCCTCGGGAGCTGAGCCGGCGCCGCCGCGGGGCTGGAGGCTCTTCCCGCGGCTGTCCAGCCGGATCCCCGGCGGCATCGATGAGCACCGGGCGGCCGTCGCGACCGATTACCGTCGCAACCGCACTGTCTTCGCCGGCTGGGAATTCCTCTGGGGACTGGGCGCACCGTTCGCGCTCTATTCCACGTTCGCCCCAGCCTACCTCGCCACGCTCAACGCCCCGCAACTGCTGGTGGGGCTGATCCTCGCCTTTCCGCCGCTCTTCTCCGCGACACAACTGCTCGTGGGCTACTTCGTGCGCCCGGCCGACCGGCTCCGCACGGTCGCCCTGCCGATCATGGGGTGCATGCTGCCGCTGCTCGCCTACTCGGCCGCCGCGGCGGTCTGGGGCGAAGCCTGGTCCGCGGGCCTCCACGCCACGCTCTACACCACCGCCATGCTGGTGTTCCTCGGGGTGCCGTGCGCCCTCAACTCCCTGATGTGGGAAATCATCACCGACAACACGCCGGAGGACCGGCGCGGGGAACTGTTCGGCTGGCGCGCCGTGGGCGCCGGAATCTCCGGCCTCGCCGTGAGCGGCGCCGCCGCGTGGCTGCTGCAGCGCTGGGAAACACCGCTCAACTACCGCATCAGCTTCACGGTCGCATCCGTCCTCTACTTCCTCTCGTGCCTGATCCTGCTGCGGACACGCGACCACGTCCACCCGGTGCACCTGCACGACGAGCATCGGCCGCAGGGCTCGCTCGTCGCGCACGTGATCTCGCTCGTGCACGAGCGCTGGCGCGACGCCCGCTACCGGAGCTTCATATTCTTCCATACGCTGCTCGTGGTCGCCTCGACCAACGCGCCGTTCATGGTCGCCGCCGCCCGCTCCGAGCTGGGCGCCTCCGCGCGGGAGCTGGGGCTGTTCGTTCCGCTTTACTTGATCGCGCTGACCGTCTCCGGGCCGCTGCTTGGCCGGCTGGCGGATCGCTGCGGTTTCCGGCTGGTCGGCGTGGTCTGCGGGCTTCTCCTGACCGGTTCTTTCCTGCTCTGTCTCACCAGCCACAGTCTGCGGGTCTGGTACGTGGCGTTCACCCTTTACGCCGCCTGCCCGTTCGCGGCCGCCGCAGTGCTGGCGAACCTCAGCGCCGAACTCTGCCCGGGCGTTCCGGCCAGTCGGCTCATCGCCGTCGGCAATGTGATGGTGATCGGCTTCGTCGTCGCCGGCTCCGCACTCTGCGGGGCCGTCATCGACGCCACCGGCAGCTATCCCGCCGTCTTCACCGCCAATCTCGTCCTCGCCGTCGTGGCCACCGCGGGCTTCCTGTTCGTCGTCCGCGAACCGCGCTCCCCTGGCCTCGCGGCCGGCACGGAGGGCGCGCCGCCGGCTCAGGGACGGGTCTTCACCGACGGATCGGACAGCAAGGGAAGCTGACCTTCGATCACGCTTTTCCGGTCGCCGAGCGCATTGGGCGAACGCGTCGTGACGCGCCCGGTCTCGCGCCCGCTGGGATCGCGAAACACGGTCTTGGTCTCGCCCAGCGCGTTCGGCGAGCGCGACACCGCATCGCCAATTCGGCGGCCGCGCAGATCGCGTACCTCCGTCCGGGTCTCACCGAGCACATTGGGTTGCCGAGTCACGAGCTCCCCCACTCGCCGCCCCGAGACATCGCGCACCTCCGCCCGCACCTCGCCCAACGCATTGGCCGGGCGGGCGACGATGGTTCCCACGGTGCGGCCGGAGGTGTCCCGAACCACCGTCTTGCGCTCGCCCAGCGCATTGGGCCGGGACTCGGTCGCGGTCCAGCCACTTCCCGCCAGCGCGACGCCGCCGCCAATCAGGAAAAGGCCGAGGGAAAACGCCGGTCTCCAGTCCATGGCGACAGCCTGACGGAAAAACCGATCCGGTCAATCCCACCCCAAAACACTGCGGCGCCCGAAACCGGGCGCCGCGGGGGTCCCGCCGCGAGGCGGGGCAAACGGACGGAATCGCGTCCGGTGGCGCGGGCTACTGGCAGGCCTCGCACTCGCCGCCGTTGCGCATCGCTTCGATGCTGCAGGCCAGCTTTTGCTCGGCGGTGTAGGTTCGCTTGGTTCCGGCAGCCTCGGTCGCGGCAGCCGGGGCGACGGCGGCGGGAGCAACCGGCGCAACGGGAGCGGGCGCCGGCTCGGAGGCGGAGGTGCCGGCGCCGATCCGGACTTCCTTCTTCGCCGCGACCGTCGCCTTCTCGATGTTCGAGGCACCAAGCGTCCGGAGATAATAGGTCGTCTTGAGGCCGGCGTGCCACGCGTGGCGGTACATGTGACTCAGGCTCTTCAGGTCCGGCGTCCGCAGCCACAGGTTCACGCTCTGCGCCTGATCGATCCACTTCTGGCGCCGCGCCGCCGCGTCGACGACCCACTTCGGGTCGATGTCGAAGGCGGTCAGGTACTTCGCCTTGAGATCGGCCGGGACGGCCTCGATGTCCTTCAGCTCACCGTCGAAGTACTTGAGGTTGTCGATCATCTCCTGGTTCCAGAGCCCGCGGGACTTGAGGTCCTTCACGAGGAACGGATTCAGCACGATGAACTCGCCCGAGAGGTTCGATTTCACGAACAGGTTCTTGTACGTCGGCTCGATGCACGGCGACGTCGCGGTGATGTTCGAGATCGTGGCGGTCGGGGCGATGGCGAGGACGTTGCTGTTGCGCATGCCCTGGGCCGCGATTTTGGCGCGCAGCGGCGTCCAGTCGAGCCGGCCACCGCGCGGCACCTCGACAGCGACGCCGCGCTCCTGCTCGAGGAGGTCGATGGTGTCCTGCGGCAGCAGGCCGCGGTCCCACTTCGAACCCTTGTACGACGAGTACGCGCCGCGCTCTGCGGCGAGATCGGACGACGCCTCGTAGGCGTAGTACGCGATCGCCTCCATCGCCTCGTCGTTGAAGGCGACCGCCTCATCGGAGGCGAACGCGTGGCCGCGCAGGTAGAGCGCGTGGGCGAGGCCCATCACGCCGAGGCCGATCGGCCGATGGCGGCGGTTGGACGTCTCGGCGGCCTTGGTCGGGTAGAAATTGATGTCGATGACGTTGTCGAGCGCGCGGACCGCGAGGCGGATCGTCTCGCGCAGCTTGGCATGATCAAGCGAGCCGTCGGGCAGCAGGTGCGTCTCGAGGATGACCGAGCCCAGATTGCAGACCGCAGTCTCGTCGTTCGACGTGTTCAGGGTGATCTCGGTGCAGAGATTCGAGGAGTGGATCACGCCCGCGTGGTCCTGCGGCGAACGGATGTTGCAGGCGTCCTTGAAGGTGATCCACGGATGGCCGGTCTCGAAGAGCATCGAGAGCATCCGCTTCCACAGTTCGAGCGCCTCGATTTTCTGCCCGAAGAGCTTCCCTTCCTCGGCGAGCTTCTCGTAGCGGAGATAGGCCTCCTCGAAGCGGCGGCCATAAAGCTCGTGGAGGTCCTTGACCTCGTTCGAGCGGAACAGCGTCCAGGAGCCGCGGGCCTCCATGCGCTTCATGAACAAGTCGGGAATCCAGTTCGCCGTGTTCATGTCGTGCGTGCGCCGGCGGTCATCGCCCGTGTTCTTGCGCAGCTCGAGGAATTCGAAGATGTCGTTGTGCCACGTCTCGAGGTAGGCGCAGCCGGAGCCCTTGCGCTTGCCGCCCTGGTTGACCGCGACGAGCTGGTCGTTGTGCAGCTTGAGGAACGGGATCACGCCCTGCGACTCGCCGTTGGTGCCGCCAATGTAGGCACCGGTGCCGCGCACCGCGGTCCACGAACCGCCGAGGCCGCCCGCCCACTTCGAGAGCTGCGCGTTCTCCGCGATGCCGCGGTACATGATGCCTTCCAGCGAATCGTCGACGTAATAGAGATAGCAGGAGGAAAGCTGGGAATGCAGCGTGCCCGAATTGAAGAGCGTCGGCGTCGAACTGCAGAAGCGGCGGTTCTTGTAGAGGTCGTACAGCCCGCAGATGCGCTCCTCGCGGGCGCCGGGCACCTCGTCGATGAACAGTCCCATGCTCACGCGCATCCAGAAGAACTGGGGCGTCTCGATGCGACGCGACGGCTTCCGCGTCTTGTCGATGATGAGGTAGCGATCGTACAGCGTCTGGATGCCGAGGAAGTCGAACTCGAGGTCGGCGGACGGATCGAGCGAGGCTCCGAGCTTCTCAAGGTCGAGCTCGAGGAGGCGCGGGTTGAGCCGCTTGATCGCGACGCCGTGCTCGAGGTACTTGCGGAACGCGCGCTGGTGGGCCGCCCGCAGCGCGCCGATGCCGTCGCGCACGATGTCCCAGCCGAGGACCTCCTCATAGATGTAGGTGAGCTGGATGCGGCCGGCGAACTTCGCGAAGTCAGCGTCGCGCTCGATCAGCGTCTTGGAATTGAGGATGATCGTCGCGTCGAGGTCGCGTTGGGAGATCTGGTCGAACACCGAACGGCGCAGCTCGGCTTCGATCTGCTCGTTGGTCAGGCAGAGATCGAGGCCGATGCGCGCGAACTCGATGCGCTTGCGCAGGTCGATCGCGTCCCAGAAGTAGGTCTCCCCGTTGGCACGCTTGACCACGACCATGGTC
>CAZEJZ010000126.1:5673-7398 GCA_964512415.1 uncultured Opitutaceae bacterium | reverse complement strand
CAGGACCGCGACCTCGTGGACGAGATCGGTGCCCCCGCCGGCGCGCGGGGCGAGGAAAAGCAGTGGTATGACGAGCGCCTGCGGGCGCAGGTGGCGCCCTACATCCTGCGGCGCACCAAGGCCGCCGTCGCGCCCGAACTTCCCGCCCGCATCGAGCAGGTGCGGTGGTGCGAGCTCACCGGCATCCAGGCGGAGGCTTATCGCCGCATGCAGGAGGAGGGCGAGCGCTCGCTGCTCGACCTGCAGGCGGGCGGTGCGGGCGAGGCCACGCTGCGCCTCGCGGCGCTAACCCAGCTCCTGCGCCTGCGACAGGCCTGCTGCGACCTCCGTCTTCTTCCCGAGCCGGGCCTGGGCGTGACACCGGACGCCGCCCACTCCGCGAAGCTGGAGGCGTTTCGCGAACTCCTCGCCGAGGCGTTGGACGACGGACATCGGCTCCTGGTCTTTTCCCAGTTCACCGCGCTGCTCGCGCTCCTGCGCGCCGACCTGGAGGCGCAGGACATCGCGTACTGCTCGCTCGATGGCACCATGTCGCCCGCCGAGCGGCAGGCCGCGGTCGATCGTTTCCAGAACGATCCCGCGAAGATCCCGGTGTTCCTGCTTTCCCTGAAGGCAGGCGGCACGGGCCTGAACCTCACGGCCGCGGACACGGTCGTGCACTTCGACCCGTGGTGGAATCCGGCGGCGGAGGCGCAGGCGACCGATCGCGCCCACCGCATCGGTCAGACGCGCGTCGTGACCAGCTACAAGCTCATCTGCGCGGGAACCGTGGAGGAGAAGGTCCTCGGTCTCCAGGAACGCAAGCGCGCCCTGCTGGCGGATGTCTTCGAGGCCAGCGATGCGGCCGCCTCGCGTCTCTCACTCGACGACCTCCGCGATCTGCTGCGCTAGCGCACGGCGATGGCGCGGCGCAGGACCGATAGGTGGCGAGCCCGCGTTACCCCTTGAGCCGCACACCCTGCACGCCGAACAGTTGCTGCAGCACGGTCTCGAGATCCTCACCCGGCACCGGCTCACCGCGACGGCGGACCACCAGGGATCGCGAGCGGGCCGCAGCGATCGCCCGCTCGTCGAGATCGAGCAGCCGCACTTCACCCGGTTTCCACCCTTGGACGTCAGCCGGTTCGAGCGCACGCCAGCGGAAGGGCAGACCCGTGGCGTTGATCCAGATGTCCCACCCGCCCACGAACGCCCCCTCCTTCCGCTCCACGAGGCTCGGGTACCGCTCCGTGAAATCCGGAATCCGCATCGACGCGATCCGCACCCGCAGGACGGGCTTCATCTCCTCGAAGTACTCGCCGACGGAATCAACGTCCTCGTCACGGAGCGCGTTGAAGAGACCGAGTGGATCAATCCCCATCAGGTTGAGCCCGTTCCAGAGGCCATGCTCGTTTCGGGAACCGAAACCCCGGCTGCCGTACCACGCCGGGAACTGCTGCGTAATCATCAGTCCGATCTCGAAGTGCAGGTGGGCGCGCTCCCGCGGGATCGTGTAGCCTCCGGCCGACCTCCCCATCGTGCCGATCGTTTGACCGCGCTTGACTGGTGCGCCCGGCCGCAGGCCGGGGTCGATCGCCGCGAGGTGAGCGTAAAGCGAGTACACCGCAGGCTTTGCGCCCGGATGCTCCAACACGACGTAACGGCCGTAGCCACCGGAGCTGGCCCCCTTCGCCACATGACGCACCACACCATCCATCACGGCGAAGATGGCGTCCGTCGCCTCGC
>CAZEJZ010000126.1:0-5663 GCA_964512415.1 uncultured Opitutaceae bacterium | reverse complement strand
TCAAGGGCAACCCACCCGATCCGCTTCAGATCACTTTGCCGTCGCGGCTGATCGGCTTGAGGTCGATGCCCTCGTGAAACTGCCGGCCCCCGCTGCGGGTGCCGCCAAAGAGCCCGGAGTTGATCTCGCCGGACGCGGTCGGCTGGATGTACGCCTCCAAGGGCCGCCCCTGCGCCCACGCCGGATTCGGCGTCGGCCACGCCAAGGCCAGATCGCCCGCCCGGGCGATCGTCGCCAAGGCCAGCCACAGCAGGACCGCGCACCTCATGCCCGACCCGCCTCCACCGCGCTCCGCCCCGCCACCGCGCGGGCGCCGGGGGACGATGTCACCGGGGTCTCGGACAAGCCGAGCAGTTCGCTGCCGACCGCATCCGCCAGCAGTCTCCCGCGATCCGTGAGGCGCACCCGTTCGTCCTCCCGGGCCAGCAAGCCCTCCAACTCCAAGCGCCCCAGTCGCCGCGTCGTCTCGCTCCACACGTCGTCGCCCGCGCCCTCCGCGTGCAACGCCGGGCCGAAACGCGCCCTCAGCCGGTCGAGCGAGACTCCCGCATTCATGCGCAGGCCGAAGATCAGGCTGTCCTCAAGCAGGCGCGCCGCCGTCAGCGCCTCCCTCTCCTCCTCCGCCCGCCGCCCCGCTCCGACATCCTCCGACCAGCGCGCCAGGTCCGCCGGGTTTCGTCCGCGCCAGCCATCCTGCTGCGACGCGGCCGCCGGTCCGAGGCCCACCCAGTCACCCATCCGCCATGTATTCAGATTGTGCACACAGACGTGGCCGGGCCGGGCGAAGTTGGAGACCTCGTACTGGGCGTAGCCCGCCGCCGCGAGATGCGACCATGTCCGTTCGTACAGCCTGGCCTCACGCTCCGGATCGAGCTTCACCTTTCCCTGCGCGAGCCGGACCCACAGCGCGGTATCCTCCTCGAAGGTGAGGCAGTAGGTCGAAACATGGTCCGGCGCGAGGGCGATGACTTCATCGAGGTCGGACAGCCAGTCCTCCTCCGTCTGTCCGGGCAGGGCGAACATGAGGTCGAGATTCACGCTTGCGAAGCCGGCCGTTCGGGCCCGCTCGTAGGCCTGGAGGGCCTGTTCCCGGGTGTGCAACCGGCCGAGGGCGTCGAGCAGCGCCGGTCGCAGGCTCTGCACGCCGATCGAGACCCGGGTCACCCCAAGATCCCGCAACACGCTCAGCCGGGACGGTGTGACCGATGCCGGGGCAAGCTCGACGCTCCATTCCGTCCCCGGCGACAGCGGCAGGCGGCGCACCACGGCACCGAGTCGCTCCAGTTGGCCCGGCGACAGGAGGCCCGGGGTGCCGCCTCCCCAGAAGACCGTGCCAATCGGTCGGGAGGACCAGTCCACCAGCTCCGCCTCCCCCTCCACCGCGTCAAGGTAGAGCGCGATCTTCGCGGCATCGGGCTGCACTTGGTAAAACGCACAGAAGTCGCAGGTGCTGGCGCAGAAAGGCACGTGCACGTAAAGACCCGTCCGCGGCGTCAGGCCGCCCGCGCCGCGCATCAACTCATGCGTTGCCAATGCAGGTTCTTTGTGTTCGTTTCCCACTCGGTTTTCTCCCTCTCTCAAGCCAATGCACAACAGCCGTATCTCCCACGCGAGACGATTCTTCCTCCTGCTCGGCGCCGCCTTCGGGCTGCTCTTCCTGACCGGCTGCGATGAGGTCAAGATCAACGATCTGACGCCGTCTTCCCTGGCCTCGAACCCGTCCCAGATCTACACGATCTCGGTCCGGGTCACCCCGAAGACCTCCGCCATCGTCCGGGGTAGCATGGTCACGCGCCTGATCATCGACGGTAAGAACTTCGAGATGCAGCCGAGTTCTCTGGGTCAGGACATCTACGAGTACGATTTCCCGCTCCCGCAAGGTCGCTCGCAGATCGCGTACTACTTTCTCGTGACCTACCAGGTCGAGAACAACGGCGTGCTGGCCGAGCGCGAGGCCTACACCGGCGTCCGGTCCCTCGGCGTGGTCGCCCGCTACGTGCTTTCGCTGGAGGTCAATCGCGCCCCGGTCGGCGCCAAGGTGAGCGTCCTCGGCCGCGGCTTCACGCCGAATGACGTGATCTACTTCGACGACACTACGGCGCGCACGGTCTACGAGTCGCCCAACTCCCTCGGTTTCTTCGTTCCGCCCGTCGCCCCCAACAAGACCTACCGCGTGTCGCTCGGCGGCGCTTCGGGTTCTCCCGTCGGCACGTTCCGCGTGGATGGGGGCTCCGTCAGCGTTTCGCCCGCCTCCCTCACCCTGCGCCCGCGCGAGACCCAGTCGCTCACGTTCACGATCCCCACGGTCGCCCCCGCCGGTGGTCTGCTCCTCGATGTCACCACCGACGTCCCGGAGAGCGTAGTCATGCCGGAGGTGCTCGTCCCCGCCGGACAGACCACCGTCACGGTCAACGTGCAAGGCGGTCGTCCGGGCAGCGGCAGTCTGTTCCTCAAGGGCTACGGCTCGGGCGAGGTGACGGTCCCGGTCACCGTCAAGTGACCCGACGCCCAGTCCGCGTCATCGCGCGAGGATAAGTCGCACGGGGCGGTGGTCGCTGGCCACCGTCACGTCGGCTCCGTCCAGCACTTCGGCACGCACGTCGCCCCGGGTGCCCTGCAGCGCTTCGGACACGAGGATGTAGTCGGCGCGTCCATAGCTGTCTTCGCGCTCGAAACGGTACGTCCAGCGCTCGCCCCGCGAGTCCAGCGCGTCCACGGGGTGAAACAGCCGCCGTGAGCCCTGTTCGCGGAACCGCGCGAGCACCGGACTGCTCTTGGTGTCGTTGAAGTCGCCGAGCACCACCACCGCGCAGGCTTCAAGGTTCCCGACGCGCTCCAGGATGCGACGCCGGATGGCCTCCGCCTCCCGCAGGCGCTGACCGGCGGCACCGGGATCGTCGACCTCGCGGGTCAAGCGGCTCTTGAGGTGAAGTCCAAAGACGGTGAGCGGCCCTGCCGGTGCATCCCAGTGCAACTCGAGCAGTCCGCGCCGCACCGGCTCCGTCCGGCCGGCGTGGGTCCAGACAAGATCCGTATGGGCAGCAATCCGCGTCGGCCTTCGCCGCGACAGCCACGCAAGGCGGCGGTCAGGGTCCGCCGCGTCCACGCAGCCGCCGTAGGGATACGACACCCCCTCAAACCCTAAGTCGCGCCGCAATTCCGCAAGGAATGCGTCTCCTCCCACCTCCTGCATAACGAGCACGTCCGCGTCGAGCCGGGCGATGACGGTCCGCAGGGCGGTCTTCTCGGACTCCGGCTTAGGATAGGCCCGACGGAAGATGCCCTCCACCCGCCGGTCCGCCAGCGTGTAATTGCCCACGTTGTAGGTCGCCAGCACCCACCCCGGCCGCGGAGGCGTCTCGGCCGCGCTGACAAGCGGAGCGGTGAGCGTCCATGGCGCGCTCAGGGCCAGCCCGACAATCCACCGCAGCCACCACCGCGCCGCAGTTACGCGGGCTTGAGCAAGGCCCGCTCGCGCTCGACCAGGGTGGGATGCGAATAGTGAAATCCGCTGTACCATGGGTGCGGGGTCAGGTTGGAGAGATTCTTCTCGGCGAGCTTCCGCAGCGCGGACACCAAGGCATCCGGACCCTGAGTCGCCTCACGCGCGAACGCATCGGCCTCGTACTCCTGCGCGCGGAAGAGCGCGTTCGAGAGCGGCGAAAACCAGAAGGTCACCGGACCGCTGAGCAGCGAGAAGAGGAGAAACGCGGGCGCGATCTCGCCTGCGGGGAAACCGAACGCCGGGTTGAACCAGTCGCTGCGGGCCAGGGACGCCACAGCCCACAGCGCGCCGAATTGAGTGAGGGCGGAGATCGCGAGCCGCTTGGGGATGTGTCCGCGCCGGTAGTGTCCGACTTCATGGGCCAGGACGGCCTCCAGTTCCGCCGGGGTGAGCTGCGCGATCAGGGTGTCATAGAGCACGATCCGGCGGAAACGCCCAAATCCGGTGAAGAACGCGTTCGAGTGCGCGGAGCGCTTGGAGCCATCGATCACCTCGATCGTCGAGGCCTTGAATCCGGTGCGCTCCGAAAGCGCCAGCAAGCGCGCCCGCAGCTCCCCTTCAGGCAGGGGCGTAAGGCGGTTGAAGAGCGGCAGGATCAACTTGGGGTATCCCACCAGCATCAGCAGCTGAAAGGTGAACAGCGCCGCAAACGCCCAGATCCACCAGCTGGCCCCGACCCAGCGGACCAGCGACAGCACGAGCCAGAGGATCGGAAAACCGATCACGACCGTCAGGGTCAGGCCCTTCAGCTTGTCGGAGACCCACAAACCCGGCGTGCTCTTGTTGAAGCCGAATCGCTGTTCCACGCGGAACTGCGACCACCACTCGAACGGAACGCCCGGCACGGCGAGCAGGAGCCCGGCCGCGAGGATGAACACGGCATCATCCCACTTCGGCGCGCCAGGCGCGAGGACCGCGACGTGCGCGAACAGCAGGGGCAGGAAACCGCCGAACAGCACCAGCGCCAGCACTCCCGTCTCGAAGATGCTCTCCAGCACATCCAGACGCTGGTGCGCCAAGGTGTACTCGCTGGAACGGCGGAACGTCGCGGCGTCCATGATCGCCAACGCGGCCGAGGGCGGCTGGCTGACGGCACGGCGGACTTCCCGCCGATTCAGCCATTCCAGCCAGAGGTCTCCGGCCAGATGCAGGAGCATCAGGGCTGCCACCACCAACATCACCGTCGTCGAGGTCATGAAGGGAAGGAACCGCATTCCGCCGCGACGTAAAGCCCACACCCCAAAATGGTTCGCCCCATTCGCGTCCTCCTCATCGCGGACAGACCCGACCGGAGCGCGCCGAGCGACGGCAGCGCGCGCAGCCCATCACGGCCGCCACGCACCCGTCGCACGTTCACGGCGGTAGGCCGCCACCGTGTCGGGCAGACCCTGCTCCAGCGTGATCGTGGCGCGCCACCCGAGACCGGCCAGAAGCGAGACATCCAGAAGTTTCCGCGGGGTCCCGTCCGGCCGGGAGGCATCCCAGACGATGCGTCCGCGGTAGCCCACGGCCGATGCGACGCGCTCGGTGAGTTCACGGATCGTGAGATCCTCCCCGCTGCCCACATTGACCCAATCCGGCGGCTCAGCCAATCGGAGCAGGAACACGCCCGCATCCGCGAGGTCATCGACATGCAGGAACTCCCGGCGCGGCGCCCCCGTACCCCAAGCCACCACCTCCGGCCTCCCCGCCAGCGCCGCCTCGTCGAAGCGCCGGATCAACCCGGGCAGCACGTGCGAGTCCTCCGGATGGTAGTTGTCGCCGGGTCCGTAAAGATTGGTCGGCATGACCGAATGATACATCACGCCATGCTGCCGACGGCAGGCCTGCGCCAGCTTGAGTCCGGCAATCTTCGCGATCGCATACGCCTCGTTCGTCGGTTCCAACGGCCCGGTGAGCAGCGCGGACTCGGCCATGGGCTGCGAAGCAAGGCGAGGATAGATGCACGAGCTCCCGAGGAAGAGGAGCCTCCGCACGCCCGCCTGCAAGGAGCCCTCGATGAGGTTGAGCGCGATCGCGAGGTTGTCCCGCAGGAACTCCTCCGGCCGCGTGGCGTTGGCGTGGATGCCGCCGACGCGAGCCGCGGCCACGATCACCGTCTGCGGACGCGCCTCCGCCAGAAAGCGGTCCACCGCGGCGCGATCCGTGAGATCCAAGC
>CAZEJZ010000125.1:0-7405 GCA_964512415.1 uncultured Opitutaceae bacterium | reverse complement strand
GCTCCGTCCCCTGCTCCACCCCCTCCGCCATCCCCTCGCCTCGCATCTTGTCGCCAGCCTGCGGGACCAAGCGACGCCGCCCGGCGAGTTCCGCGCGATCGCGCACCGACTGGGATTGCTACTCGCGATGGAGGCTACCCGCGACCTCCCGACGCATGAGACCACGGTGACCACGCCGCTGGAGAACGCGGCGGTGCAGCGCCTCGCGCAGCCCCTTGTCGTCGTGCCCATCCTGCGAGCGGGCCTGAGCATGGTGCAGCCCTTCCTCGATCTCTTTCCCGACGTCAGCGTCGGCTACGTCGGGCTGGAGCGTGATCACGTCACGGCGGTGGCGCGCAGCTACTACTGCAAGCTTCCTCCCCTCGCGGGCCGGACCGTGGTGCTGGTCGACCCCATGCTGGCGACGGGCGGCAGTGCCGCTCAGGCCCTGACCCTGCTGAAGTCGCACGGCGCGACGGCGCTGCGCATGGCCTGCGTGGTCAGCGCGCCCGAAGGCGTCGCGACCCTGCACGCCGCGCACCCGGACGTCCCCGTCTTCACCGCAGCTCACGACCGCTGCCTGAACGACCGCAAATACATCCTCCCCGGCCTCGGCGACTTCGGCGACCGCCTGTACGGGACCTGAGGCGGGATCGCGGTCCGGCCGCGAGCGATCTCTTTCGCCACTTTCCTGCTCCCGGCGGAACCCCGCCGGCAAGAAACGCCCGCTCCTCGTCAACCGATGCGGAGCGCCGCGGGCCGGAGCGCGGCATACTGGGGGCATGATCTCCCCACAGGATCTGACCGCGTCGCTCGGAGTCCTTCCTGCACGCCCGGCGACGGCGGCGCTCGACCTCGACTTGATCCGCCGCTACTCGGGTCCCGCACCGCGGTACACCTCGTACCCGCCCGCCACGCAGTTCCATGCCGACCTCGCGGCGCTCGATCTGAACGCCCGGCTCGCCGAGGACAACACCCTCGAGGCCGGCCCCATCTCCCTCTACGTCCACCTGCCTTTCTGCGAATCGCTCTGCTGGTACTGCGGCTGCAACACGGTCATCACCCGCCGCCAGGGCGCGGCCGACGGTTACCTCGACCTCCTCACCCGCGAACTCGACCTGACCGTCGCGCGCATGCGTCCGGGCCGCTCCGTGGTCCAACTGCATCTGGGCGGCGGCACTCCCACCTTCCTCACGCCGGAGCAACTCGGGCGCCTTAACCGCCTCCTGCGCGAGCGCTTCGTCTTCGCGGAGGACGCCGAGATCAGCGTCGAGGTTGACCCGCGGCGCCTCCGCGAGGAGCACGTGGCCGCCCTGCAGGACCTGAGCATCACGCGCGCCTCACTCGGAGTGCAGGACACCGACACGGCCGTGCAGCGCGCGATCAACCGCATCCAACCGCACGCGCAGAACCATCAAGCCGTGGACTGGCTCCGCGCCGCGGGGGTCACTTCGATCAACCTCGATTTGATCCACGGCCTGCCGCTGCAGACGACAAAAACCTTCGCGCGCACGCTGGACGACGTGCTCGGACTCGGCCCGGAGCGACTTTCCGTCTTCAGCTACGCGCACGTTCCGTGGATGAAACCTGCGCAACGCATCTTCGAGCAACGCGCCCAACTGCCCTCGCCGGAGGAGAAGCTCGCGATGTTCGCCCTCGCGCACGAGCGGTTCACCGCCGCCGGCTACCTCGACATCGGTCTGGATCACTTTGCCCGGCCGACCGACGAACTGGCGGTCGCGCTGGCGGACGGCACGCTCCACCGCAACTTCCAAGGCTACACCACCCGGGCGGGGGCCTCACTGTACGGGTTCGGTGTATCCTCGATCTCGCAGACGCCGAACTCCTACCGCCAGAATCACAAGACCCTCGGCGCGTGGCGCGACGCGCTCGGCGCCGGCCAACTGCCGGTCGAACGCGGCCTGTGGCTCACGCCGGAGGACCAGCGGCGCCGCGAACTGGTCATGGACATCATGTGTCGGCGCCGCCTCGACTTCGCCGACCTCGACCGTCGGCTGGGCGTCGCGGTGGCGGACCGTTATGCGGCCGAGCTGGCGTCGCTCGCCGACCTCGAGGCGGATGGCATCGTGGAGCGGGACGCCTCGGGGATCCGGGTGACGCCCCGCGGCGCGCCGCTGCTGCGGGTGGTCGCAGCGCGCTTCGACCCCACCTTTCAATCGATCGCCCGCCGGCACGCCCAGGCGGTGTAGCGACCCGCCGCGCTGCGTTCGTCCTTGCCCCGGACCCGGCGGCAAGGCGTCATGCGGGGAACGCCATGCCCTACCGCATCGCCAAGAGCTTCGTCGTGGAGAGCGGCCACATGCTCTCCAAGCACCCCGGTGCCTGCCGCTTCCCGCACGGGCACAGCCGCACCGTCGAGATCATCCTCGTCGCCGATACGCTCGACGACCGGGACATGGTGGTCGACTTCAAGGCGATCAAGCAGGCGCTCGGCCCCTTCCTCGACCGCTTCGACCACAGCATGGCGATCAACTCGGAGGACCCTCAGGCCGCTCACCTCCAGACCGCGTACGGCGACCGGATCGTGCGCTTCGATCACGTCGACCCGACGAGCGAGGTCATGGCCCAGCACATCTTCGCCTACGCGCGGGACACGCTGCGCAACCTCGCCCTGCACGGACCGAGCGACGCCCGCTACCCCCTGCGTTCCGCGGTGCGCGTGGAGCGCGTGCGGGTGACGGAGACCGCGACCAGCTGGGCGGAGTACTGGGAGTAGGGCCTCTTCGTTCCCCATGCGTTCGCTCCGCCGCCCCCGCCCGACCCTGCGCCGCGCGAGCGCGCTCGTCGCTGCATTGGCCGCGCTGGCCACGGCGTCCCTTGCTGCCGCGGCGCCGCAGCTCACCCTGGCGTCCGCGCCCGTCGACCGCGCGGGACAGGTCATCCGTTTCACGCCGCCGCCGGGACTGCCGCAGCCCACTGCGGCGACCGACGGCCGCGGCCGACGCTGGCCGGTGCAGACCGAGCCCAACGGCCAGGCCTGCCTCGTCGTCCCATGGCAGGCCGCCGGCCAGACGCTGGCGCTGACCCTCGAGGCGGCGCCCGCCGCCGACCGCGTTGAAGCGATCGGCTCGGGCACCGTCGGCGGCGGCCTCGCCTTCACGGCTGAAGGAGGCACCGTCCTGAGCTACCACCTTGACCCCTCGGCCCTGCCGAGGCCGGGCATCCCGCCGGAGTATCATAGGGCTGGATACATTCATCCCATCTATTCCCCAGCGGGGGCGCTGGTCAGCGACGATTATCCGCCCGATCACATCCACCATCACGGCATCTGGTCGCCGTGGACCAAGACCGAATTCCAGGGACGCACGCCGGACTTCTGGAACATGGGCAAGAAGACCGGAACGGTGGAGCGCGTGGCGCTGGACCGCACCTGGGGCGGCGCGGTGCACGGCGGGTTCGAGGCGCGGCATCGGATGGTGGACCTCTCGGCCCCGACCCCGGTCACCGCGCTGAACGAGACGTGGGAGGTCGTGATCTACCGCGTCGCGGGCGCCGCGAAGCCGGTGCATCTGTTCGAGCTGACGATCCGGCAGACCTGCGCGACGAACGATCCCCTGATCCTTCCGGAGTACCATTACGGCGGCGCGGCCTTCCGCGGCCGGGCGGAGTGGCTCGGCGCGGCGGCCTCGCAATTCCTCACGGCGGAAGGCGAGACTGATCGGGTGAAGGCCCAGGGCCAGAGGACCCGGTGGATCGCCCAAAGCGGAGCGGTCGGTGCCGGCGCCGTCGCCGGCCTGGCGATGCTGGGTCACCCCGACAACCTCCGCGCCCCTCAGCCCGTGCGCGTCCATCCTCGGGAACCCTACTTCTGCTTCACGCCCTCGCAGCTGGGGCGCTGGACCATTGAGCCGGGCCAGACCTACGTCGCGCGCTACCGCTGCCTCGTGTTCGATGGACCGCCCGACCGGGCGCTGATCGAGGCCTACTGGCAAGGGTTCGCCCAGCCAGCGGCCGTGCGGGTTGCCGGGCCCTGACCGCGCCATGCGACGCCTTCCGCTCTTGGCAAGGGCCGGAAGCCCGCTAGGTTGACCATCCTCCATGAGCGATCTCACCGAGCTCTACCAGCAGGTCATTCTCGACCACAACCGTCGCCCCCGGAACCGGGGCCGACTGCCGGTGGCCAACCGCGTGGCGCATGGTGACAACCCAACCTGCGGCGACCAGTGCAGCGTGTTCCTGCGCATGGACGGCGACCGCATCGCGGAGATCAACTTCGACGGTCAGGGCTGCGCGATCTCGCAGGCGAGCGCCTCCCTGATGACGACCCAGCTGAAGGGCAAGACTACCGCGGAGGCGCAGCAACTCTACGAGCAGTTCCACCGGATCGTCACGACCGGCGAGGCTCCCGAGGAGATCAGCGACCTCGCGGCGTTCGCCGGCGTGCACGCCTTCCCCGCGCGCATCAAGTGCGCGACCCTCGGATGGCACACCGCTCTGGAGGCCATCCGCTCGCCCGCCGTCGTCCCCGGGACGGCCGGCGTCGGAACGGTCTGAGGCAAGCGACCGCAGGTTTCACGGCGCCCCGAGGACGGGACACCGCTGGCTGAGCCGGCGCCCGACCCGGGCGCCCACTCCATCACGACCGGAGCTCCACCGCGAACGGCCTCAACCCTTGGTGGGCGCGATCGCGCCGGTACCGGCGGCGACCTTTTCCGGAACCGCCGAAATGCGCGCAATGCGCGACGGCAACAGGACGTACAGAGCGCCATCCGGTCCGGTGATGACATGGCGGATGCGGCCGAGATTCTTAAAGAGGATTTCCTGGTAGGTGACCTTGCCACCGACGACCTCCAGGCGCCGGAGCTCCTGGGCCGCGAGCGAGGCGATAAACAGGTTGTTCCGCCAGCGCGGGAATTCGGATCCGGTGTAGAAATTGATGCCGCACACCGCGATCGAAGGCACCCAGTACACCACGGGCTGTTCCATACCCTCCTTGGCGGTCAGCGGCGTGAGGGTGGAACCGTCATAGTTCATGCCGTAGCTGATGACCGGCCAGCCATAGTTGTTTCCACGCCGGACGAGGTTAAGCTCATCGCCGCCACGCGGTCCGTGCTCCGTATCAAACAGTTGGCCGGTCTCCGGATGGAAGGCCAGTCCCTGCGGGTTGCGGTGGCCAAAGCTCCAGATCGAGCGCACCGCCCCGGGCTCGCCAACGAAGGGGTTGTCGGCGGGGATCCGCCCGTCGTCGTGCACACGGTGGACCTTGCCGTTCGGCCGGGTGATGTCCTGGGCGTCAGTCATCGCGCCGCGCTCACCGATGGTGAAGAAGAGATCGCCCGCGCGGTCGAACGCGAGACGGCCGCCGAAGTGCACGCCCCCCGCCTTGCGGTAATGTTCGAGCTTCGCCTCAAAAATTGTCTCCTGATCAACCAGCCGCTGACCCTTGATCCGCCCGCGAATCACGCGCGTCATGCTTACCTTTTCTTTGTTCTTGTCCCGCTTGGTGTCACTGAACGCCAGATACACCCAGCCATTTTCGGCGTAGCGCGGATGCAGCAGCACGTCGAAGAGACCCGCCTGACCATCGTTGTCGATCTCGGGCAAGCCCTCGATCCGGCCGGAAACCTTGCGATCCACGCCCACCCGCAGCAGCCGACCACGCTTCTCGGTCACGAGCGCCCCGCCATCCGGGAGAAACGCCATCGACCACGGTTCCTCCACCCCGCTCAGCCAGGTGTTCACCTGGTAGGCGTGCAGCGCGCTCTGCGCGGTCACGGCGTCCTTCGGCTCCGCGAACGTGAGCTGGCCGCTCGCGAAGCGGGCTCGCGTCTCGCGCATGTAGATCACCATCGCGCGAATCTCCTTCTCCGGGATCATCGCGCCCCAGGCCGGCATGCCACGATCCGGGAAACCGTTGCGGATGCTCCGCGCCAGACTGTCGTCATCCCCGCCATTCAACCAGATGTCATCCAGCATCGATGGCGCGGATGCGCCCTGCATCTGATCGCCATGGCAGGAGGCGCAATACTGCGTGTAAATCTCGGCGACCTTTCCGGTGCGCACCTTGACCGCCTGAGCGGACAGCGCCACCGGGAGCACGAAGTAGACCAACGCGAGCGGCGCGAGACGGGAAAAAGAAGGGGTAAGGCGGGGATGAACCATGGGTTCATCAACCAAAGACGCACCGGCGGCGGCACGCAAGTCTGCGGCGGCAAGGAATCTCCGTTTCCCCCTTCACCTTTCGGCCGGGCTGGCTACGATTCCCCCTCATGCTCGCCGGCCGTGACGTCCGCTCCGATTTCCCCGTGCTCCACCAGAAGGTGGGGGCCCACCCGCTCGTGTACCTGGACAACGCCGCGACCAGCCACAAGCCGCAGGTGGTGATCGACGCGGTCTCGCGCTTCTATGAGCGGGACAACTCGAACGTTCATCGGGGCCTGCACGCGCTGTCGATGCGCGCCACCGACGGGTACGAAGCGGCGCGGGCGCGGGTCGCGCGCTTCATCAACGCGGCCAGTCCCGCCGAAATCGTCTTCACGCGCGGCACGACGGAGTCGGTCAACCTCGTCGCGCAAAGTTGGGCCGCGGCCAACCTCCGGCGCGGCGACGTGATCCTGCTGACCGAGATGGAGCACCACTCCAACATGGTCCCGTGGCAGGTCGCCGCCGAGCGCGCGGGCGCGGTCATCCGCTACGTCCCGGTCGTGGGCGACAACGCGGAGCACGGGCTGGATCTCGATGCGCTCGACCGCCTGCTCACGCCGGAGGTCAAGCTCTTCGCGTTCACGCACATTTCGAACACGCTCGGCGTGATCAACCCGGCCGCGGAACTCTGCCGGCGCGCGCGCGCGGTCGGGGCCGTCACCCTGGTCGACGCCGCCCAGTCAATCGGCCACGAACCGCTCGACGTGCAATCGCTGGGCTGCGACTTCCTGGCCTTCTCGGGTCACAAGATGGCCGGCCCCACCGGGATCGGCGTGCTGTACGGGCGTCGCGCCCTCCTCGACGCCATGCCGCCCTGGCAGACCGGCGGCGGCATGATCAGCGTCGTCGAATTCAGCGGCAGCCGCTGGAAGCCCGCGCCCGAGCGCTTCGAGGCCGGCACGCCGAACGTCGCCGATGCGATTGGGCTGCACGCGGCGATGGACTACTTGGACGGCCTCGGACGGCCGGAGATCAGCCTGCATGACCACGCCCTCGCGGAGGCGGCCTACGCGGCGCTCGCCGAGTTGCCCGGCATCCGGCTCCTCGGCCCCGCGGGCCGGCGCGCCGGCCTCGTCAGCTTCGCGCTCCAGGATGCGCATGCGCATGACGTGGTGACCTTCGCCGACCAGGATGGCGTCGCGCTGCGCGGCGGCCATCACTGCAACCAGCCCCTGATGCGCAAGCTCGGGCTGCCGAGCTCGGTGCGCGCCAGCTTCTACGTCTACAACACCCCGCAGGACATCGACGTGCTCGTTCGCAG
>CAZEJZ010000124.1:0-7437 GCA_964512415.1 uncultured Opitutaceae bacterium | reverse complement strand
GCGTGAGCCTCGGCGCAGGCGATCTCGGTCACCTGCTCGAAGGTGGCGTCATCCTGCGCATAGAATTCACCGGTGGTGCCACCGGTGTAGACGCCGCTGACGCCGGTGCCGCCGTAGCCACGGATTTCGCGGGCGAAGCGACGCGCATCGAGGCGATCGCGGTCGGTCCACGGAAGGATCAGGGCGCACCAGACGCCGCTGAGAGTTTTACGAGTCAAACGGGTACGTTTTGCTTTCATGGTCGGGGTTTGAGAGGGAGAGAAAAAAAGAGGTGAGAGAACGAGGGTCGCTTCACGCGAAGCGGCCGGAGGCCGGAAGATGCTGCAGGCCGAACAGGCGGATGGCATTATCCCGCAGGATCAACTGTTTGGCGGAATCGGAGATCTCCGCGCATTCGATGCGCTCGCGCTGCAGCGCGACGTGGTACAGCGGCGTATCGCTGCCGAAGAGGAGGCGCTCGGCTCCGATCTCGTCCACGGCCCACTCGACGAGACGCGGCAGGATGCTGCGCGCGCTGGAGGTGTCGATCCACAGGTTGCCATGGCGCGCCGCCTGCACGGCGCGCACCTGCAGGTCGAGGGCCCCGTTCGCGCCGTTGCCGTTGCCGAGGTGCGCGAGCATCACCCGCGCCTTCGGAAAGCGGTTGGCGAAGGGCACGAAGTCGGCGGGCAGGCTGTTCGGACATCCGCTATGCGCCTTCACCGGCACACCGGTCTCTTCGAAGAAAGCGAACAGCGCGTCGCCATGGTCAGAGATCCGGTAGGAATGCTCCTCGGGGTGCACCTTGATGCCGACGCACCACGGGGCCTTGAGCATCCGCCTCGCTTGGTCGTAGGTCTCCGGTTGCAGGGGGTTGACGATCACGTACTGCAACAGGCCGGGCGTCGCCGGAACGTCGCGGTAGGCGGCTTCGTTCGCCGCGAGCACCGGCTGGCCGAGGCCCCGCGGGAGCAGGCCGGCGAGCGGCGAGACGATCGTCCACGCGACGCCGCAGGCGCGGGCCCGGTCCACGACCTCCGCCGGCGTACCGCTGGAGAAACGGCGCAGCAGGGCGTTTGCGTGGATGTAGTCGCCGTAGTGGGCGTGCGCATCGATGGCGGCGATGGGGGTCTTCATGAGAGCTGTTTCCAGGGTCGGATCACTTGAACTGAATCGAGAACAGGTCAGCGTCGCGCATCACGAAGCGAAGCCGGACCGGCTTCCCCGCAAGTCGCGCGAAAGGCGAACGGTCGGTGCGACCCTGCGGGTGCTTCCACGGCACGACCTGGGCGATCTTGTCGCCGTAGAGCACCGGCGAGTCTTCGAGCAGGAAGCCCGGCAGCGGATGACCCGCCTCATCGAGGATCTCGATGCGGATGCTGCCCATCGCCGACGTCGAGTAGTTCAAGACGAGAGTCGTGCCCGTGAAGATCAGCGGCTTGGTCACGAGCTCGCCGCCAGGATACCCGGCCCGCACTGAAACGAAGCCATCCGGGCGGACCGTGAAGCGCTCCAGCCGATTGCTCGGGAACGTGTACTCGCGCTCGACGTAGAAGGAGAGTTCCTCCGGACCGGTCACGAACAAGCCCGCCGCCGGGGTGTTTGCGCGGTGTCCCCAGTTTCTCTCCTGGAGGCCCGGCCGGATGAGGGCCTCCTCGAACCGACGCCAACGGACGCCATCCCGGCTTGTCATGAAGACGACATCGGATGAACCCGGGCTGGTAGATTCCATTTCCGGGAAGTAGGTCTTCCACGGCATGAAGCGGCGCGGCAGCGCGAAGTAGAGATGCGGCGCCCGCACGTACGCGGTGGTCGCGTTGGTGTACAGGTTGTCCGCCGGCGCATCGCCGAAGTCCGCCCAGATCCCGGGCGTCCAGGTGACAAAATCCTTCGACGTCGCGTACTTGATCGTGCGCACGCCATGCCGGAAGTCCCGGTAAATGGCCGTGTACTGGCCGCGGAGCGCGTCCCAGAAGGCGACATTCAACGAGTCGAAGGCGCCGTCGGTGATGATCGGCTTCTCCTGCAGCCGCCGCCAGCGCTTGCCGTCGGCGGACACGAACGCGACGAGCACCGGCTTCTTCTGGTGAAAGTCGTCGTCGTAGCTGCTGCTCGCGACCGCCTTGTAGCGCTGATCTGCAGGGGCCTTGGGGTTGTCATCCCGGAACGCCATGAAGTTGTGCGACCCGCGCTCCACCCAGATGATGTTGTTGTCCTTCGAGCCGTTGAATTCATGGAGCCCGAGGTTCGGGCGCACCCACGTGATGCCGTCCTTGCTTTCCGCATAGCAGGCGAACTGCGGGTGGCCGGGCACCGTGACTTCCTCCGGGCGCACCGTCGCCTTGATCGAATAGGTCGGATCGCTGCTCCCGCGGTAGTACATGCGGTAGATGTCCCCGTCCTTGAACACGGACGTGTAGCCGCTCGTTCCGCCTTCCCACGGACGATCGAAGACCATCACCGTTCCGGCCGCGCGGGGCTCGTGCAGCCGGAACTGAACACCGTCCATGCGATCAATCAGGAATTCGTCCACCAACGGTTCCAGCCGAGAGGCGACCTCGACGGGTTCGGCGGGCGCGGCTTGGAGCAGCGGCGCGAAAAACGCCGGGGCCAACGCCGCGAGGGTGAACGCGCACGCCGGCAGGGCGGCGCGCACGCGGGAACGGGGTAGCTGGGAGGCAGGGGTGGTCATGAGGAAGCGGGTTTGGACGGGGGTGGCAGCACAGCGAGTTCGACCATGATGACGCGGAGTTCCTCCACGCCGTCGTTCTGCAGGGTCAATTCGTTCCAGCCATCGGCGAGGTCGCTGATGGCCAGTTCATAGTTCCGGGCCACGTGTTCCTCGACGTGCTCCGAGTACGGACCCGCCGGAAAGAGCAGCTCGCGCGTTTCGTCCGCGTCGAAGCGCGGCCAGCTGCCGTTCAGCCCGACGCCGCACATCACCGGCCCCGCTCCCCGCGCGGTCACCACCTGCACCTGCAGGCGCAAGCCCTGGTCGAGCGGCTCGGCGCACAGAGGTATCCGCAAGGTCCGCCGGAACCCCGGGGCGATGGAGACAGGAAGCTGTTCCGGCACGTCCCAGATGCGCTTCGCCTGCTTGGTGGCCGAGTTGAACGCGTAGTGCTTGGCCTTGCCCCGCAGCTGAGCCAGATCCGTCAACTCGCGCAGCGCGGCGTACTCGGCGCGCTGGCTCGGCACGCGGACTTGGTCGGTCACGAAGAAGTTGAAGGTCGCGACGCCCTCGGCGCCGAGGGCGAGCTTCCCAGCCGCGTTGCCCCGGAGGAACGGTACGCTCGCCGAGAGGTAGCGCGTGCCGCGGACCCGCGGCGAGCCGGCCGCCTTCTCGGAGCGATAGGCGTTGTCTCCGGCAAGCTGCAGTTCCTGCCCAAGAGGACGGGCCTTGAGGCTCGGCGCATGCGCTTCCAGCCAGTTGGGAGCGTCCTCAATGCCGCCGTAGATGACCACGTCGGGACCAAGCTCGCGCCGAATCGCATCGAGCGGCATTTCCCAGGAGGTCTGCCAGTAATTGCTGAGCGTGATGAAATCCACAAAGCCCTGCCGGACCATTTCCCGGACATCGAGACCGACGCTGCGCAGATACCCGAGATTCGCGGGCACACGCAGCCCGAGCGGGTAGTCCGGCCGGCGCGCCCGCGCCAGGGCCTGCAGCTCTCCCGTCCAATCGGTCAGCGCCGTCGTCGCGGCGCGCGAGGCCGGCGCCTCGATGCACACCGGGTGGCGGAGCCAATCCAATTCGATGCCCTCGTAGTCGTACCGCTCGATGCCCTCGCGAATCATCTCCCGCATGTAGGCGCGGACCGAGGCTTGGCCGAAGTTCAGGCCGATCCATGACGGATGCGTCGCGCCCGGGGGGCCGGGCACGCGGCCGGACAGTCGATTCGCTGGGTCCCGGAAGACCGGCGCGTTGACCGGGCTGTCGGGCTGCAGCGAGAAGTGCGTGGCGTTCATCCGGTAGCTCAGCCACGGGCTGATCCCCGCTCCGCGACAGGCGCGCGCGGCCTCCGCGACCCAGTCGGTTCCCGCCTCTTGCAGGTCGAGGTACAGGTCGAGCATCGCCACGAGATTCCGCGTGAAGAGATCGATCTGCGCTGACGTCAGATCAGCGGCGCCCGCGGCGATCGAGCGCGCGAACGCCGCGTCGCCGCGGCGGTAACCCTGAAGAATATGGGGAAGCGTCCGCGAGGGGTACCACGCCACCTGCGTGTTCGGATTGATGAGCAGGGCATCGACGCCACTGGCGGCGAGCAGGCGGACGTAGCGATGGATCGCCTCGGCGCGGTACGGTCCTCCCTCCGGTTGCCAGAGCTCCGGATTGTAGAAGAAGAAATTGCAGTCGCCGTTGAAGAGGTTCTTCCGGCGTGCCGCCGCCGCCCGGCTGGGCGTCCGGGTGGACGGTGTCGCCGCCGGCGAACCCGCGGCCCCGAGCGGCGCGGCCGCGGCGGCCACCGCCAGAGCGGTGCCGCCGCGCAGGAAGCTCCGCCGACTCAGGTCCGAAGCCACGGGAGTCGGAGACGTCTCCATCGGCGCGCCTCTGGCTTAGACCCGAACCTTCACCACGACCTTACCCACCTCGGCGGGCGCATCCCACGCGCAGGCGGGAATGTGGCCGTCCTCAGGGAAGAACACCGTGAACTGGCCCTGGGAGACGTGGAGCGCCACCCCGTGCGGACTCCGCGCGTAGAGCGCCGCATCCTGCTTCGGGTCGAACGGCATCGTGACGACCGGCAGCAGCGGCAGCGGCGCCCAGTACATCACTTCCCGCCCCTGCAGCACGTATTGGATATCGATGTACTTCCGATGCGACTCGAAGACGCGCTCCTCAACCGGCTTGGTCGTGTAGCGCTGCACGAGCGCGAAGACGTCATCGCCGTCGATTTCGTGACGACCCAGCGCCGCGGTCGGACTGACCGTCTCCAGAAAGGCAAAGCCCTTGGCAAGGCGCGGGGAAAGAGCGGCGTAGGTACGCCATTGAGCGAGCGTGTCTAGGATCATGGGAGAAAAAAAGGAGTTGGGCGGAACGGTCTCTCGCGTTCCTCAAGGAGTGCCGGAACCGGCACCAGGTAGGTCGACGGCGAGCACCTGCGGACTGCGCGCGGAGGGGCGGAGTTCCCCTCCCACCACGATGGCCCGACCCTTCCACGCGACCGCCGGCGCGCCCACCATGGGGGCGGGCCCGGCATCGGTCGGCGAATCCCGGTCCGTGAAGGCCGTGACTGGCAGAACCGGCCCCGCCGACCAAGCATCCTTGGCGACATCGTAGATCAGGGTCTGCGCGGGAAAACCCGGATGCTCGCGAGGCGCACCCGCGAAGACGGAGGGGTAGCCGCCGACGAGCAGGAATCGCTCGCCGTTGGACGTGAAGCAGGGCGGCGACGCACCCACGCGGCCCTCAGGCAGGGAGGCGGCGCTGCGCCAGACGCGATCCACGGTTGAGAAGACGCTCAGCGAACGCGAAGGCACATACTTGCCCTCGGCGTCGAACCCCATGCCGCTGATCACATAGAGTCGATCCCGCTGACCGCCGACCGCGGCGACGAACAGTCCGCCGAACGGCAAGTCGGGCTCGCGTCGCCAGCCGTCGCGGATCGCCGCTGCGGGATCGCCGGGCAAAGACCACACCTCGGAGCTCGCCGAGCGATCCTCCGGTCGGAGGAGCCCGCCGACGACGAACAACCTTCCGCCGGCCATCCCGGCCGATGCGTAGACGAGTCCGCGCGGCAGCGGAGGCAGGGACGTCCACTGCAGCCCACCGTCCGTGAAGCGACCCACGACGACGTCGGCCACCACGCCGGCGGGACCTATTCCGCCGCACAGGTAAACCCGATCGCCCTCCGCCACCGCAGCAAAGTGTCCCACGGCGCGCGGCAGGCGGGACTCGCTCAGCTTCCAGGCACCGCCGGGTTCCGCCAATACGTAGATGCGATCCGAGAGGCTGCGTTTTCCTCCGAGCCAGAAAGGCTTGTCCCACTGGGATCCCCCACCCGTCCAGAGTTTGCCGTCGAGGACGGCCGCGAACATGCCGGCGAAGCCGGTCGGGTCAGGGAGCGAAGCGAGAGCGGTCACGCCACCGGGGGCGCCCGACGGCGGGGTTGCAGACGAGTCAGGAGAAAGCATGGTAAAGACGAGCGCGCTCACGCCGAGGATCACGCGACGACAGGTGCGGACTGCAATCATTTCCACTCGCCCTCCACCCCGTGTGCCCGGCCGTACCAGTACGCCAGCGGATAGAACGCCAGCGAGTCACCCTGCAGGACATTGAGCATCCAGCGCAGTTCGACCGGCGTCACGTTTTCGGGGTCAACCATCCAGCGAAAGTGATCGCGATCCAAGCCGGCGAAGCACGCGCCCCGGCGCTTCCTGGCCTCCTCGGCCAGACCGGGCAGGCGACGGGCGACGATCGCGCTGCTCAGCGCCTGCCGCTCCCGCGTCCCCTGCCAGCAGATCGGAAAAACCGTGTGATGGAACGCGTAGTTCGTGCGCCAGAGAGCCCGCGGCGTCGTGGACGGCGGTGCCTTGCGCCACGTACCGGACAACGCATCCACTTCGATGAAATAGTAGCTCAGCAAGTCATCCCGCTGGCCCAGCTGGGAATACCGCCACCACTGCTCGATACCGCGCCGGTAGCGATCCACGCCGGCCGGCTCCAGGTCGAGCAACACGTCGGCCCCGACCACCAGTTGAATGTGGAACGAACGGTCCTCGGTGCTGATGTAGGAACTGCGTCCGAGTCCCCAGTAGGTCTCCCGCGGCGTAGGCATCGCGCCGTACAGCGAATCCAGCCGCCGGAACTCCGCCAGCGCATCGGCGTCGCCGGTGACCTCGTAGGCAAGACGGTGAATCACCGCCCACGAAAACATGTGACGCTGGGCCCGGGGATACGACTGCTCGAAGTCCCACGTCTCGCCGAAGAAATTGATGCGGTAACCGCGCCGCCACCGCTCAGAGACCTCGCGCAGCATCTGCGCGATGCGGGGACGGATCTCCGCCGGCGCATGCTTCCAGTAGCGGTAGAGCCCCAGGACCGGCCAGAAGTGCTGCTCCGTGCTCGTGTGGTCGGTCGCCTGACCGTAGTAGGGCTTGCAGAAGAAACCGGCCTCGCGCCGCTGCCCCGCGACCGGTTGCTCGACGATGCCCGCCTTCTGCCGCACGCCCGCGGCGCCAGTGGGGCGGTTCTCCGTCAGCGCGTAGTTCGCGCTGATGGCCTCGAACGCCCGACGGGCCAGATCCAACGCCGCCGCCTCGCCCGTGGCTTCGTAGCGATAGCATTGCGAGGAGAGAAACAGCCCCGCCACCATCACGCTGTTCTCGTAGCTGAGCCAAGCGTGCGGCTCGGGACCCGGAATGGTCGAATCCTGGGCGGAAAAGTCGCTCGCGACGAACGGCCGCTCCTCGCGCCAGTTCGAATGCGAGTACATCATGCCCGCCGCATCGTGGTAT